>JBBDZV010000035.1:0-1028 GCA_040900005.1 Saccharimonadales bacterium (SeqCode) | reverse complement strand
GTCTCATCGAGAAGATCTATGGCCTTATCGGGCATATAGCGGTCATTGATGTAGCGACGGGCAAATTGGACGGTATCGGCTAACACCTCGTCGTTGACCCGGACGCCGTGAAACTCTTCATAGTGGGACCGAAGACCTTTCAAAATGGCCAAGGACTCGACCGGGGTGGCTTCGGGCACTTGAATGGGCTGGAAACGGCGTTCTAAGGCAGCGTCCTTTTCAATGTAGCGCCCGTATTCATCAGTCGTAGTGGCACCAATCATCTGTATTTTACCTCGGGCTAGAGACGGTTTTAGGATGTTGCCGGCGTCCATAGAGCCTTCGGCTGCGCCAGCCCCGACTATGAGGTGCAGCTCATCTATGAATACTATAGTGTTCTTGTCCTGCTCTAATTCGGCTATGACCTTCTTCAAGCGGTCTTCAAATTCCCCCCGGTACTTAGTACCAGCAATCATACCCGCCAGATCTAGCGTTATGATACGTTTTTCCAACAAACTATCTGGAACTTCCTCGTTGACGATACGCTGGGCCAAGCCCTCGACTATAGCCGTCTTACCAACACCGGGCTCCCCGATTAACACCGGGTTGTTCTTTGTACGACGGTTTAAAATGGTTATAACGCGGCGAATCTGCGGTTCGCGCCCAACTACCGGGTCAAGCTTTTTCTGGCGGGCTAACTGCGTAAGGTCCGTGCCGAAGAATTCTAGAGCGCTTTTTTTAATATTTTTGCCCCGCCGATTATTGCCACTGTCTGTCCGCCCTTCACCTTCGTACTGCTGCCGGTTCAAAAACTGTTCGACTTCATTGCTCAAGTGGTCTACGTCGATACTCATATCACGAAGTAGGGTAGTGGCCCGAGCATTTTTCTGGCTCAAGATGCTATACAAGATATGCTCTGTGCCGCAGTAGTCCTGGCCGAATTCTTGGGCAATCTCCCAGGCCATTTTGAGCGTTAGCTTGGCGGTTTCGCTCAAACCCTTCCCACCCATGTTGATAACCAGGGTCTTTGGCGTCAGATTCAGAGCCAG
>JBBDZV010000034.1:0-1029 GCA_040900005.1 Saccharimonadales bacterium (SeqCode) | reverse complement strand
CCCCGGAACTTGCGGGTGGGGGAAAATTCACCCAATTTATGGCCTACCATATTTTCGGTGATAAATACTGGTACGTGGACTTTGCCGTTATGTACGGCAATGGTACGCCCGACGAATTCAGGGGGAATAGCCGAGGCCCGCGCCCAGGTCTTAATGACAGAGCGGTCTTCGGCCGACAGCTTGGCAACTTTCTTAGCCAGCTTGTGGTCAATATACGGTCCCTTTTTTAAACTACGGCTCATACTATCTCCTCTTTCCTTGGTGGCGGGTACGGACAATAAATTTATTGCTGGCTTTTCGGCTTCTAGTCTTATAGCCCAGGGTCTTTTGACCCCATGGAGTCGTGGGGGGTCGGGCCATACGGTGGCGGCCGCCGTCTCCACCACCGTGTGGGTGGTCGGCTGCGTTCATAACCACGCCGCGTACGCTCGGACGGAAGCCCATATGGCGCTTTCGACCGGCGCTACCGATTTTGATATTCTGATGCTGCTCGTTGCCGATAGCCCCGATAGTAGCCATACAATTAACGTGAATCATCCGGACCTCTCCACTGGGCAGACGCACCTGGGCGTAGTCCTCTTCTTTGGCAATCAGCTGCGCGCCGCCGCCGGCCGTACGGACCATTTGGGCGCCACGGCCAGGCTGCAGCTCGATGGCGTGGATGACGCTTCCAGTTGGAATGGCGTGCAGCGGCAGGCGATTGCCGGATTCTATGGCAGCTTCATCCGAAACGGTAAACTTCTTGCCTTGTTTCATGCCTTTAACAGCCAGTATGTAATGGTAGTGGCCGTTCTGGTCTTTGACCCGAGCTATTCTAGCACTGCGGTTAGGATCATATTCTATCTCTTCGACTGTCGCTGTCGTACCAACAGGCAGTTTGAAGTTCAAAAGGCGGTAATACCGGCGAGCTCCGCCACCACGGTGGCGGGTGGTGATACGGCCCTGGTTATTTCGGCCAATCGGACCTTTTTTGATGCGGATTAGGCTCTTTAAGGGCTTTTTGGTAGTAATACCATCAAAGTCCTGCGT
>JBBDZV010000033.1:0-1039 GCA_040900005.1 Saccharimonadales bacterium (SeqCode) | reverse complement strand
TGACATCCGGCCCCATCACTTCCGGCCTCGTGAACGGCCAGACTATTTCCAGTGCCGCGAACTTCACTGGTACAGTAAATGCAGTAACAGGATATAAAGTGAACGGTGCCGGAACCACTGGTACAATTCTCCGAGGTAACGGTACAAACTATATAGCCTCAACAGCAACCTTTGCTGATACATATACTGCTTCTAATCTTCTATACTCAAATGGAGCAAACACTGTTACCGGTCTAGCCACAGGAAATAACGGTGTTCTCATCACTTCAGGTACTGGCGTACCCTCTATCTCTTCTACTATCCCGACCGCTACTCAAGACAACATTACTAGAACTGGGGCACTCGTCTCAGGCTCTATTGCATCGGGCTTTGGAACTATCTCTACGGGTAACAACATCACCACTACAGCTCTTGGCACCTTCGGTAATTTACTGATTAACGGTTCCTCAACTCTCCAGAACTTCACTTTCCTAAATGCCACGGGTACTTCAGCCACCACTACTAGTTTCTTCGCTGGCACTGCTTCGTCTACCAACCTTTTCTCTTCTCTCTTGAGCGTCGGCGGCAGTGCTTTGAATGTTATTGCGGGCGGCAACGTCGGTATCGGGACACTATTACCTAACTCGGCATTAAATGTGTCTTACTCAAACACAGCCACTACCTACACTGCTGATGGAGGCCGGGGCCTCGAGATAATCAATACAAACACGACCAATAATAATCTGGCCGAATTGGCATTCCGCACTCTTGATACAGGTGGTGCCCTTGGTTCAGGGGCGAGTATTGCCGCAGTGTTTACAAATCATGCGGAGAGTACGATTACCGCCGACCTTGCCTTCATGACAAATCCATCAGTAGGAGAAGTTCTGACCGAGAGAATGCGCATCACTTCAGAGGGCCAGATTGGTATCGGCACGACTACGCCAGCGTCAAGATTGGCTGTTTCTGGTGGGGCAAGCATCGGAGCTAATTACAATTTCGCCGCACCGACTAATGGATTAATAGTAGAAGGTAATGTGGGCATCGGCACAACCTCACC
>JBBDZV010000032.1:0-6504 GCA_040900005.1 Saccharimonadales bacterium (SeqCode) | reverse complement strand
TGTTTACGTCAGAGACTATTTGTTTTAAGCCTGCCTCGTCCGGCAGCCCATTTAGAGGTCGGCCTAAGTATACTTCGCTAGCGACGGCCGAGAACTTCGGCCACTTATAATTGGTAGCGTCGCCTATCTCGATGGAAACGTGCCCTTCAGTTGAGGGATATTGTCGCACCAACCACTCTAGGTTTTGCTTGGTATATTCAACCATCCGTTTGTCTATATCGGTACCCAGGGCGTGGTAGCCCATCAGTAGGGCTTCCTGAAGTATGACTCCAGTACCACAAAAAGGGTCTAGTATACGGGCGCCTTCCTGGGGGTTAGCCAGATTAATAAGTATCTGGGCCAATTTAGGGGGCAGCATGCCTACCCGGGCATCGCGCTTAGGCCTAGCCTGGTCTCGGGCCCCATAAGCTTCTATGTCCTGCACGAACAAGGTTTGGGCCAGGATGGTCTGATTGCCGTCGCGGACTAGCAGAAGCTCCCAGCCCCCCTTGTGGGTCAGTTTGTTGTGTAGGACTTGAGCACTGTTAAGCTGCAGGTTTTTATTCGGTACAATCCGGGCCGGCTTGCCGGTTTTTTTAATAGCTTTTTTGAGTTCCAGCAGGTCACGGTTCAGCTGGGGCAAAGCTACTTCCAGTCCGTAAACGCTTATTCCGAGCGTCAGCTTTCCGTCAATGTATTGCAGATGTTCAGGGATTACTTTATTTAGATAAGTAATTGCCGAAACCCAGTCACTGCTATCTAGAACTTTCAATATCCGAGCGGTCTTAATAGTGCCGCCCAGCCGTTTAAAATTAATTTCTTCGGCCGGAATATCCAGCACTGCTCCATAATTTATGGGGCGAATATTCTCAGGGCCGTATAAGCTCTCTAATTCGGCCAGACCGAGTGCCGGCTGGCGTCCCAAAATAGCCAAGGATTTACTCACAATCCTTCAAGTATACGGTGTTTGGGCGCTAAAAAGGATATAATAACGCCTAGGCATATGAGTGAAGAAAACTCTCCCACGCGGAGCTCACGGTGGAGGCTGATATTCACCCTGGTGACTCTAGTCGCCTTGGGCATATTAATATACGGCCTTAGACACCAAATCCTGGACGTCATTAGAAACCTGGGAAAGGTTAATGCCTGGGCCCTTCTTTTGATATTTCCAATCCAGATGCTTAACAACGATGTCTACACTCGTCTATACCGCAGTCTGTTCAAAACCCTAGGTAAGAAAGTGTCCTACAGGTCAATGTTTAGGTTGACTCTAGAGCTAAAGTTCGTAAATAACATTTTCCCAAGCGGCGGTGTTAGCGGCGTATCTTACTTTAGTATTAGAGCCCGCTCGTACGGTGTAAGTGCCACCCAGGCCACTTTAGCGCAGGTATTGAAGTTCATGCTGGTGTTTATAAGCTTTCAGCCGCTGCTGATACTGGGCGTGATTTTGCTAGCCGCCCGCGGTCATGTCAATGACCTGGTAATGGTAGTCGTCAGCTCCATGATTACGCTACTGGTAGCCGGCACGATGGCCGGTATTTATATCATTGACAGCCGAAGCCGCATCACCGCCTTTTTGACCTTCATCACCAAAATGCTGAACAGGGCAGTGCACATAGTACGTCCCAAATACCCAGAAACTATCAGTATCAAAAAAGCCCAGGTTAGCTTTTTTGACCTGCATGATAACTATAAGATATTCAAAAAAAACCTGGGATCTCTTAAAAAGCCATTCTTTTTCACCCTGGCTGCTAATGCTACAGAGGTAGCAACCTTGTATGTGGTGTACGTGGCCTTTGGTGAGTATGTGAACGTCGGGGCGGTTATTCTTGCTTATGCTGTTGCTAACTTTGCTGGGCTCATCTCAGTCTTACCGGCTGGTATTGGTATATACGAGGGGCTGATGACCGGTGTGTTGGCGGCCACCGGCATCGCGGCGCGCCTAAGTATTCCGGTCACCGTGATGTTCCGGGTAGTTACTATGTTTATTCAACTCGTTCCAGGCTACATCCTATATCAGCGGGCTTTACGTGGACGGCGTATCGCCGAGTCCAAATAGGTGAATACTGGGGTGCAGGACATTACTTTAAGCCCAACTGATTTCGTAGCGCTGTTCAACCAAACAGTAGAGTTTGCTTACCCAGCTGTGGCTATTCAGGGCGAGATTTCCAGTCTGAAGGTTTCCAAAAATCGGTGGGTATATTTCGATCTTAAGGATGAGTATTCCAGCCTCAGATACTTCGGCACCGTTTACCAATTGCCAGGGCCGCTGGCCGACGGGCTGGTGGTCAGAGCGGTGGGCGCGCCTCGTCTGCATCCCAAATTTGGCTTTACGATTAATCTTCAATCAGTTCAGCCGGTAGGGGCGGGTTCATTAAAAAAAGCCGCCGATTTGGTCCGGGCCAAGTTGACAGGCGAAGGCCTTTTCTCGCCGGAGCGAAAACGAGCCTTGCCGGCAATACCCCAAACAGTTGGGTTGATTACGGCCGCCGGCTCTGCCGCCTATAGCGATTTTATAAAGATTTTAGCAGAGCGCTGGGGCGGGGTAACAGTTCAAATGATGGACGTTTATGTCCAGGGCGAACAGGCGCCGAGCCAGCTGGTGGCAGCCATAAAGACATTCAACGCATTGAGCTTGCCGCCTGAGGTATTGGTGATAACTAGGGGAGGGGGGAGTGCCGAAGACCTATCTGCTTTTAGCGATGAAAGGGTGGTTAGGGCAGTAGCCGCCAGCCGTATCCCCACACTAGTTGCAGTTGGCCACGAAACCGACGAAAGCCTGGCCGAGCTGGCCGCTGACCAACGGGCCAGCACGCCAACTAATGCCGCAAGCGTTCTGGTACCGGACCGCCGCCACCAGCTTGAAATTATACGTTCGCAGAGCGAGGCTCTCCGAACCCACCTGCAGGGACTGTATAATCATCAGGTCCAGGGAGCTAGAAGCCTGGCAAATAGATTGACGTCAGCCATTAACTCAGTGCTTGAGAGGCAAACTCATCATCTTAAAGCCAGCCGGCAGCTGGCCGTCCTGTTCGATCCGCGTGCGGCGCTGAAACGCGGCTACGCCATTGTTAGCAAAGGCACTAATCATATATCACGGGTAGGGCAGGTAAGGGTCGGCGATAATTTAGGTGTGGAGCTAGCCGATGGTAAACTGAAGCTTAAGACAACCCAGGTCCTGAAAGTAAAATAATGGCAGCAAACAAATCCTCGAAAAATATGAGCTATCGTCAGATGAGCCATGAGCTGGCCCGAATTATGGAATGGTTTGAGGCCGGGGATGTGGATCTGGACCAGGCGTTGGTCAAGTATGAGGAGGCTATACAAATTTTAGGGCAGATGGAAATCTATTTAAAAACAGCCGAAAATAAAATCAAGAAAATAACTGCTCGTTTGGGAGTATGACAACTGTAATTTGGCTAATATGGGGGTTTGGGGCTACGTTGCTAGTGGTGACCGGCTTGATTTTGCTGGTCGGTGCGCCGTATGTGCCTACGATTAAAAAAGCTAGGATGGATGCTCTGGAACTGTTGGACCTAAAGCCGGGCCAGCTGGTTATAGATCTAGGCTGCGGCGATGGCCGTTTTTTAATTTCCGCTGCCAAGCGGGGATTGAAAGCCGAAGGCTATGAGCTTAACCCATTGTTGGTGGCTTATGCTTGGCTGGTCACGCGCCGGTATAGGAAGCAGGTGAGAGTAGTTTGGGGTAATTTTTGGAAGGCCGATCTGTCAAAAGCCGATGGTGTATTTGTTTTTTTGCTGGACAGGTTTATGCAGCAGCTGGACGATAAGATTCAAAAAGATTCAAAAGGCAAAAACTTGAAGCTAGCCAGCCATGCCTTTAAAATTCCAGGCCACAAATCCGCCGCCCGGAGGGGCGCAGTATTTCTTTACCTCTACGGACCGCTTGCGAAGCGGGCCTAAGTCCTTTACCATAAGCGTATATGCCGCCCAACACCAGTCAGCCCCGGTCCATTAAAAGCCTGCTTGTCATAGGCTTGCTGTCGCTAGCTTTAATAGTTATGGCTGTCGTGGCCTTTATGATGTATAGCTCTAGAGCCGACTACAAGAACAATGCTGACCAAAAGATTGCCGTCGCCGTCAAAGATGCCGAAGCTAAACAAGCCATTAGATTGCAGCAGGAATTCGCTGAAGCGGCCAAATCCCCTTACAGAACCTATAAAGGTTCGGTAACTTACGGTACAGTCGCCTTTGCTTATCCGAAAAGCTGGAGCGTTTACGGCGCAGCGGCTAGTAGCGAGCAACCGATAGACGCTTACTTCCACCCAGACCAAGTACCACCCCTAGATAGCGAAGCCGCTTACGGTCTGCGAGTAGAGCTGACTGATTCCGAATATAGCGATGCTTTGAGCGAATTTGACTCATCGATTACTGACGGTAGCGTCAAGGCCAAGGCGTATATCCCGCCAAAGATGAAGGGTGTGGCTAATATGCAGCCGGGCACTCGGCTGGACGGAGCTATAGGTACTGATCAGCAGGGCTCTATGGTTATCCTGCGAGTCCGCGATAAGACACTGAAACTATACACGCTTTCTACGGGCTTTAGAACAGATTTTGACAGGGTGTTAGCCAGTCTGACATTCGTACCATAACCTAAGCCTGCACCGCGACAGCCTGCTCAAGTTTTTACAACAAGGGCCAGTGATATAATCGGTATATTGCATAGCGAGGGTACGTGAAACGGTCAGCAAGCAGACACCAAAACACCCAACTTCAGCAGCAGAGGGCGCTGCTTATTGCCTTGAGCGATGATTTAGCTCTACCTTTGCTTCAGGTCAAAACCGGCCTGGAAGTTTTGGAACAAAAAGACTTTGTACGCTCAGAGACAGTGACGATTGCGCAGTCTATGGCGCTTAGCGCCGAGGCTGGCCTGCAGATGGTAGAAGCTTACCGGCTAGTATTAAGAGCCGACCAACTGGAGAATCTGCCGCTTCAACCACTATCAATCGGTGCCGTGCTGGAAGACGTTGCCCACCGAGTATGGCTTTACGCCAAGCAGTATTCCACCTCTATAGAAGTGGATGTAACCGGACGTTTAAGCCCAGTGCTGGCCCACCAGCCCAGTCTTTGTGCGGCTTTAGAAGTATTGAGCACCAGCCTGGTGCGGGCCCAGGCCGCCCAATCCCAGGCCCAAGATTATCGATTAATATTAGGCGCTCACCGTACGGCCGACAATGTCATCGCTGCCGGAGTATTTACCAATATCCAGGGCCTGAGTGACCGTACTCTACGGGCCGCTAGGGCGCTGTCGGGCCGCGCCCGCCAGCCTTTGGCTTCGGTTCCACCCGGAGCCGCCAGTGGTGTTTTAATAGCCGATATGCTCTGTACGGCTATGTGGCAGCCGCTACGGGCCGCAGCCCATCGTAATATGGGCGGATTGGCTACAGCCATTCCGGCTACCCAGCAGCTTAATTTCGTTTGAGAACTCATCTTATGTCAAATATACTTTTGATTGAAACAGATAAATTACTGGCCCAAAATATCCAACAGATATTGGAGGCGCAAGGGCACAGCGTAGACTGGCAGGTGGAACCCCAAGAGGCTATCACCCGTGCCGATACTACCAAACCGGATCTGGTGATTTTGGATCTGATACTAGCCGAAAGGTCGGGTATAGAGTTTCTGTACGAGTTTCGCAGCTACCCGGACTGGCAAGCTTTGCCGGCAATCATTTTTACCAATATACCGGCCGAAGAACTTCAGGCCTGTGCTGAAGGTTTTTCACAGTTGAATGTGGTCGAAGTGCTTTATAAACCAACGACCTCGTTGAAAAAACTAGCGAACACTGTGGACCAAGCTCTTAAGACCGCTTTAGTATGAATCCCAAATTGAAACAGTTCACCACTACCGGCATTGTGCTAGCCCGGACGGACTACGGCGAAGCCGACCGTATCTTAACTTTTCTGACGGCCTATCACGGCAAGGTTAAAGCCATAGCCAAGGGCGTGCGCAAAAGCAAAAGTAAATTAGCCGGGGGCATTGAACTATTCAGTGTCTCGGAGCTGACTTTAATTGTGGGGCGGGGCGAGATTAATACCCTCATATCAACGCGACTGGTCAAATACTACGGTAATATCGTGAAAGATATAGAGCGCACTAACGCCGGGTACGAAATTATAAAACTGGTCAATAAAAATACCGAGGATGGAGCGGAGGGCAGTTACTTCCATCTTTTGGAAGAAGCTTTTAAAGCTTTGGATGATACGGAGTTGGATTTTAAGCTGACGAAGCTGTGGTTCGATATGCAGCTGCTTAAGCTAGCCGGCCACATACCCGATTTGCAAACAGATGCAGCCGGGGTAAGATTGGCGGCGTCAGATACCTATGACTTCCATATTGATGAAATGAGGTTGGTCCCACAAGCTGCGGAACAAGGCGCTTTAAATACAAACCATATTAAATTTATGCGGCTGGGGTTCTCGGCGTCCCGTCCGCAGGTACTGGGTCGCATTCAGGGCGCAGAAGGCTTGACCGGTTTAGTCCAGCCGCTTGTTCAGTCTATGCT
>JBBDZV010000031.1:0-6533 GCA_040900005.1 Saccharimonadales bacterium (SeqCode) | reverse complement strand
CGGCCCATCCGGGCCGGCCCCCGACCCCTCAACTTGTTGTCGAAGTCTTTTTATTTGGATTTTTATTAAAACATTGCTTGACAGTAGTTTTAGCACTCGTATATTATGAGTGCCAGAACGCTGCCTTAGGCGGCGAGGTATCAAAGGAAATTATAAGAGGAGAATTTATCCTATGGCTATAAATCTAAACCCGTTGGCTGATTGGGTTGTGGCCGAACAAGAGGGCGCCGTTACCAAAACTGCCAGCGGCATTTACTTACCCGATAAAGCGGCTGAAAAGCCTAAAACGGCTAAGGTCGTGGCTATTGGTCCCGGCAAGGTAGGTGACGATAACGTGCGAGTGCCGATGACCGTCAAAGTTGGTGACCGCATAGTCTATAAAACCTACAGTACGACCGAAGTTAAAGTAGGTGATAAAGAATACATCCTGGTCCGCGAAGAAGACATCCTGGCAACTGTTAAATAAAGGGAGATAAGTATATGGCAAAGAAAGTTTTTTATGATGATGACGCCCGCCGCCGGGTACTTGGTGGGGCAGAGGTTCTATATAATGCCGTAAAGACTACCATGGGTCCTAAAGGCCGGAATGTAGTTATCAGTAAAAGCTACGGTAGCCCGACTGTTACCCATGACGGCGTAACCGTCGCCAAGGGCGTAGATATAGATGATATCGATGACGAAACCTTGGGCTATAAGGTCGGCGCTGAACTTATCAAGCAGGCCGCTACTAAAATGAACGATGTGGCCGGGGACGGAACCACTACTGTGACCGTTTTGACCTACCACATCTTAAGCGAGGCCAATAAACTGATTGCTGCCGGCCATAACCCCATACTACTTCGCAAGGGCTTGGAGGCCGCTGCCCATGATGTATTGGCTAAGCTGGGCAGTATGAGCGAAGATATCACCGGTAAGAAAAACCGGATTGCCGAAGTCGCTACCATCAGCGCCGGTGACGAGAACATCGGTACCCTGATTGCCGACGTCATGGATAAGGTTGGCAAAGACGGCGTGGTTACTGTAGAGGAAGGCCAGGGCTTGGCCTTGGAAAGTGAAGTCGTGGAAGGCTTTACCTTTGACCGCGGCTACGTCAGCCCCTACATGGTTACCGACGCCACCCGCATGGAAGCCGTATACGACAAGCCAACCATTTTCGTTACTGACCAAAAAATAAGCTCAATTCAGGAGTTCCTGCCTGTTCTTGAGAAATTAGCTCAAAATGGTAAAAAAGATCTAGTCATTATTGCCGAAGAAGTAGAGGGGGAAGCTTTGGGCACACTGGTGCTAAACAAGCTCAAGGGTGTGTTTAATACTGTGGCCGTCAAGGCTCCGGCCTTTGGGGATCGAAGAGCTGAGATTTTGGAAGACATTGCCATTTTGACTGGAGGCATTGTAGCAAGTGAAGCATTAAATCAAACCTTTGAGGTTATTGGTGATGATTACTTCGGGAGCGCACGTAAGGTTATAGTAACTAAAGATGAAACAACCATCATTGAGGGTGGGGGCAATAAATCAAAAATTAAAGCTCGGATTGACCAGATAAATCGGCAGATAAAAAGCGCCACTAGCGAGTACGACCGCGAGCAGCTGGAAAAACGCCGGGCCGCATTGGAAGGCAAAGTCGCCGTCATCAAAGTTGGCGGCGCTACCGAGACCGAAATTGAAGAGAAAAAATTCCGCGTGGATGACGCCGTACATGCCGTTAAAGCGGCTTTAGACGAAGGCGTCGTACCGGGCGGGGGCGTAACCCTTATCAATCTGTCTTCAAAGTTATCGACTGAAACTATGGGTAACGGCGATGAAGATATAGCGTCCGTTACTTTTGGCAAACAACTGCTTAAGAGCTCGTTGGAACAGCCTTTCAGGATTCTGTTATCGAACTCTGGACTCAACCCCGATGAGTGGCTGCCGCAAGTACGAAAAGCCAAACCAGGGCAGGGCGTGGACGTCAATAATCCGAGCAAGCTGGTAGACCTCAAAGCCGCAGGAATCGTCGACCCCACGCGGGTCACTAAGGAAGCTCTTCAGAATGCCGTATCCATAGCCGGAACGGCTATGACCATGGGCGCTTTGGTGGTGGATGTTCCCGAAAAGGCTTCAGCCGGTGCTGCACCCGATATGGGCGGCGGCATGGGCATGATGTAGACTCCAAGCCCCGAGTAAAGCATAACTTATAAACGAAACTTGATTATTCTCCGATTTTGTAGTAAAATACCTATAAATTACGGAGTAAGAGTCTATGCGATTTCCAAAACGAAGGGATGAAGAACCAGAAGAGGCGGCTGAGCCGGCTCCGTTCATGCCGCCCCCGATCGAAACTACTACGGAAATTCATAACGAGGTTAATACTGATGCACCAATTGAAGTAGATGAACCGGCCGCTAGCCGCTGGCTACGCGCCGCCATCTCTTTAATAGTCCTAATACTAATCTTAATTGGCCTATTTTTAGGTGGCCGCTGGCTGTATAACACTATTTTTAACGACTCCAATACCCCTGCGCCTCAAGTGTCCGGACCTGGAACAGCCCCTGCTACAGGCCAAACCCAAGCTGAAAAAGATAGGGAAAAGAATCAAACTTCCGGCTCGCCGGCCCGAGGCGATAGGGATGGTCAAAGCCCGACCGTTGCCTCACGAACACCGGCCACTGGCGGGGAACTGCCTAATAGTGGTCCCGGTAGTGTACTGGCTATATTCGTCGGCGCCAGCTTGGCGGCCACCGCCCTGCACTACATCGTTAGTCTGCGCCGCAGCGCCTAAAACACTTCACATAAACAGTTAAGCTTAGCTTCATAATCGGTTACAATTAGACCGATGTTGGACGATTTGAAATATATCCATCAGCGTGATGGCCAGGATGCCCTTGGTATAGCCGAGCGGCAGTGGCGGCAGCTGGAAGAAAATTTTGAGCTACCGGCCTTGAAGGGTCCGTTTGAGAATATCGTTTATGCCGGGATGGGCGGCTCTGCGCTGGCGGCACTTTTAAGCCGCAGTTGGCCCGGATATAAGATACCTTTTGAGATCTGCCGCCAATATCACATCCCAGCCTACGTCTCTAAAAAGACGCTGTTTATTGCCGCCAGCTATTCTGGTAACACCGAAGAGACTCTGTCGGTCCTCGCCGAAGCCCAAAGCAAAGGCGCACACATCGTTATCATCGCCAGCGGGGGCAAGCTGCAGGAGATTGCCAAAAACAAATCATATCCATATGTAGCGTTGCCCAAAGCCGAGCAGCCGCGTTACGGAGTTCTAAATAACCTAAAAGCCATCGTAGCCGTTTTAGAAGCCGCTAAGCTGACCGATGAAGCCGAGGCCACCAAGCAGATGCATGAGACTGCCGAGTTCTTAAAACAAGCAGTGCGTGCCTGGCTGCCGACGGTGGCTATGAAAGATAATCCGGCCAAGAATCTGGCTCTTGAAATAGCTGGAAAATCTCCGGTTATATACGCCGGGTCGCTACTAGCCCCGGCCGCCTATAAATGGAAGATAAACTTCAACGAGAACGCCAAAAATGTAGCCTGGTGGGGTGAGTACCCCGAGTTTAACCATAATGAATTTATTGGCTGGGCGGGTCATCCGATCCAAAAACCCTACGAGATTATTGACTTGCGCTCTAGCTTTGATCACAAGAGGGTGCAAAAACGCTTTGAGCTCAGCGATCGCTTGCTATCAGGCCGCCGGCCGGCGGCCAATGTCGTGCAGGCTCAAGGGCAAACCATCCTGGAGCAGCTGCTCTGGACCGTGGCTTACGGGGATTTTGTCTCGATTTATCTGGCGCTTTTAAACGGCGTCAATCCGGTGCCAGTGGATCTAGTAGAAAAACTCAAAATCGAGCTGGGCTAATCTATTCGTTTCGAAGGGCGATGATGGGGTCTTTGCGGGCGGCTTTTAGGGCGGGGGCCACACTGAAAATTATACCCACAGCTACGGCTACACCTACAGCTGCCGCCATTATCGGCACAGTTAAGACCGGATACAAATCGGTATATAGTCGAAGCGATGCAAAAATCAGTAGCGAGCAGATAATGCCAATTAAACCCCCAAGGACTGCCAGCAGTAGCCCTTCGGTAAGAAATTGACCTAAGATTTGTCGGTTAGTCGCACCCACGGCCTTTCGGATACCTATTTCTCGAGTTCTTTCGCTTACACTGACCAGCATGATGTCCATAATCCCAATACCACCGACCAGCAAGCTGATAGCGGCAATCCCGGACACAAATCTAGTAATGTCATCCACCATGTTGCTGGCAACACCCAGCAGCTCTTCTTGCTTTAAAACCGTAAATTCGCCCTGCTCTTGATGATTTATCGTCAGCACCTGGCGGATATCATTAACGGCCGAGTCAACTCTCTCGGTATGGGTGCTTCGGGCCAGAATCTGCAGGATGTTGGTCTGACCACCGGTCAGAGCAGTCGCCGCGGAAGAGGGAATAAAAACAGCCGAGTTAAAATTGACTTGCGCCACAGACAGTAAACCCCCCTGTGACGGCTTAAGCACGCCTTGTACCACAAACTCCTGACCCAACACCCGCACCGACTGTCCGACGGGGTTTAGCTCTTTAAATAACTTGTGGGCAATATCAGTTCCAATGACAGCTGAAGTTTGATATTGGCTGCCCGCCGAGAAAAAAGAACCGTAAGACAAATCCTCGCGAAGGACATCGTCTAAACTGGAGCTAGTGCCGATTACGAAAATGTTATTTAAGGCAACATTTTCTGAGCGGGCGGAACTGGTCACGAACTGGATAGGTACCACATCACGGACAGACGGCAGCTGCTCTATGGCGCTTACATCGGCTGGCGTTAATATGCTGGGGCTCAAAAAAGCCAGCAGATTTAACCCGTTATTGTCGTCCGTCAGTTGGCCGGTACGTACTGTTATAACGTCGCTTCCCAATCGGTCGATATGTCCAACCATCTGATGTTTTAACCCCTCGCCTAGGCTAACAACCGTCACAACCGAAGTAATTCCGATAATAATTCCCAGCATCGTGAGGATGCTGCGCCACCGGGACATTCGCAAGCTGGACAAGGCAGTCTTGAAATTGCCGGCCCACATTACCACGCCTCCGGCTTATAGGACAAACCTACGGTACTATCACCCCACAAAATAAATTTTGCGGGGACCCCGGTTTTTCCTATCGCACCTTTTGGAATGAATCCAAATTCACTACGGGAATCGGTGCTGTTCTTTTCCCTCAAAAAAATATTAGGCATTCTTACTCCTGCGACGGGTTTTACTAGAAGAGCGCGGTTTTTTGGCCCTAGCAGTCTTTGGTCTAGTGGTTGTTTCTTTTCCAGGCACATCTCGTAGTAGCGCCGAAACCCCAGCAGCGATATCGTCCTCAGTGATTTTGCGTTTTTCGAAGTGAGATTTACGAGCCCCCTTGGCCATAGTCCCGATGGCCGTAGATTCATCGGTAACTATCATGCCGTCGTGCATATAAATCACTCTTTGAGCATAGCGGGTTAACTCCGGGTTATGAGTTACTAAAAGGATGGTATTGCCTTGTCGGTGGATGTCGGCAAACAGCTCCATTACGACTTTACTGTCGGTGCTATCCAGGTTGCCGGTAGGTTCGTCGGCAATGACAATGCTAGGTTTATTTATAAGAGCCCGGGCAATAGCGGCTCTCTGGGCTTGGCCGCCGCTCAATTGACGAGGCATGAAATATTCGCGGTCCCGTAGCCCCATTTGCTCTAGGATATCGCTGGCTCTTTTTTGGCGCCGTACCGGCGTCATGCCTTTGTAGGCCAGAGGCAGGGCTACGTTATCCAATACATTTAAGCGGGGCAGGAGATTATAAAACTGGAACACAAAGCCGATGCGGTCGCGTCGGACCTTGGCCTGCTGATTCGCTCGCAGGCGGGAGACGTGACGGCCGTCTAGGGTATAAGTGCCATGGGTCGGTCGATCCAGCAGGGCAATGATGTTCATCAGTGTCGTCTTACCGCTACCGGAAGGCCCCATGATGGCTACAAACTCACCCTTTTCCACGGTCAAGGCTACTTCGTCTAGGGCCAAAGTGGTAGCGTCGCCGAAGCCGTATAGCTTAGATAATTCCTGCAGTTCGATAAGAGCCATCGTTTTCCCTTTGGTTATTGTTAAGGAGGCCTTCTTGGCCGAGAAGGTAGAATTGGCCCACCGCACATATATCGGAGTTGAGAATTTCCAGGGCCAAGCAGGATCCTGTAGCTTTAGTTTACGCCGTCCCTTATCTGCGGTACAAGAGTAAAGAGTTGTAAATAGTATGATGGTAAGCAAGAGGGAGCATAGGAATTACAAATGGCGGAAGGGGCGGGATAGCGCTTTCCTCGTCCGCCTGCGGCGGACTCGTCGCTTCTACCTCGCTGCTCGGCAAAGACATGTAAACACGTTTTTGCCTCCGCGGCTGCGTTCGCCGAACCATGTATGGTTCTCATCCCGCCAATCAATAATCCTCCATAGCCACGACACAGGTCGTAGCGACGGAGGATGGCGGAAGGGGCGGGATTCGAACCCGCGATGGAGTTGCCCCCATACCGCCTTTCCAAG
>JBBDZV010000030.1:0-6559 GCA_040900005.1 Saccharimonadales bacterium (SeqCode) | reverse complement strand
GGAGAATTCCCAAGTAGCATCGGTTTTCTTGTGCGGATTAAAGATGTTATCTGGGTCAAAAATTTTCTTAGTCTGCCGAAACAGCGAGGTTACCTTTTTACCGTACATCTGTTGCAGAAATGGTCCCCTTACCATCCCGTCGTTGTGCTCGCCGGACAAGCTGCCCCCGTATTTTAATACCAGGGCATTGACCTCTCTCATAGCCGGTGCTAATTTAGCGCGGTCTTTGGGGTTCTCTAATTTTATTAGGGGTATGACATGGAAGTTGCCATCACCCATATGTCCGGCTACTGTTGCCAGTAGCTTGTATTTTTTGATGATAGCCGACAGTTTGGGCAGAAATTCAGACAGATGGATGGGCGGCACCACCACGTCGTCAATGAACGGAGCAGTATGTTTATCCTTAATTTTTTTCCGCAGTAGGTTAAAGCTTTCTCGCCGCATTATCCGGAATTTCCAAGCTTTGGCTTCAGTGTCATCCTCTTCCAGTGCCTCTAGGTGGTAGGGTTCTAGGATTCGTTTCATCTCCCGGACTTTTTGAGTAACTTCGCGTGGTGTATCGGCACTGAATTCAACCAGCATTATGAACTTAGGTATGCCCCTAAAAAGAATAAGGGCGTCCGGCAGTAACTGCCAGGCTAGCTTGAATAGGCCTTTCCAGCCAATGGTTTTCCTAAAATAGGGAAAGAATTTCAGCGACAGACTTAGTGTATGATTGTCAAACGCTTCGAAGCTGGCCGGCTTTTGCTCCAGCACCGTGGTTATGATTTCGCCCAACTGGTGGGTGTCTTTCATAAAGACCGTCAACACGCCGGAGTGGGGCTTGTCCTGCACGAGACGAAAATGTATATCGCTAATCAGCCCCAAAGTACCTTGGGAGCCGACGAACAATTTGGTCATATCAAATACCCCAGTCTCGCGGTCCCAAACGTCCCATAGGTTGTAACCGGTCGAATTTTTGGTGACTTTGGGCTTAGCGGCTTTGACTGTCTCGTAGTTTTTCTCTAAAAGTTCAAACATCTGTCGGTAGATTTTGCCCTCCAGATCTTTTTGACCCATCTTAGCCACCAAATCAGCCCGGTCCAACGGCTTGAGGCTACAGACCTGGCCATCGGCCAGCACCACCTTCAAATGGGACACGTAGTTCTCGGTCTTACCATATTCCAAAGATTTCTCGCCGCCAGCATCATTGGCCACCATTCCGCCGACGGTGGCTATCTCGCGGCTGGCCGGGAAGCTGGGCAGGAGGGCGCCGTATTTTTTAGTGGCTTTTTCAAAGTCGCGGTAAAAGACCCCCGGTTGGGCGTCGGCTGTGTATTTGGTGACGGTGCCTATTTTTTTCAAATGCCTGCTGAAGTCTATGACGATAGATTCGCCTATGGCGCCGCCGGACATGCAGGTGCCCCCGCTACGGGCCGTCAATGACAAGTCCGGAAATTCCGGCTTCAGCTCATTAACGACGGCGACCAGTTTTTGCAGGTCGGTGGCGTTTTTAGGAAAAACCACAGCTTCGGGCACCAACTCAAAAAGTGAGGCATCGTGGCTGTAAAATTCGCGGGTAGATGCAGCGCTGTCAATCTCTCCCGAAAACTTTTTTTGTTTCAGCGTTTCTATAAAGAGGTTCATATACCCCTTAAGCTTACTGGTCAGAACTGGGCGACGCAAGCTATTGTTTGTTTAATTTGTCTAGCTTTTCCAATTTGTACTGGGTGGCTAATTCGGCCGCCATACGTGTGAGCTCAGGATCTTCGTCCTTATTCACAAAAGTCATATTCTTGGCAATATTGGGGTGCACCTTGGCCAGCAGCTCGTGCATTTTATTTACCACCCGCCTATATCCCGGGTGCCCTTGAGGCGAAGACCGCAGTTCGATGAAATGGAACAGAGCCCGGGCATTAAGCATAAACTTGTAGCGCATCCGATGACCAAAAAGCACGGCGTACTGGGACTCATGCTCATAACCGGCCTTAATCATCTGGGAATACAGCTTTTCACCAAGCTCGAAACACTTGTTAAACTGCTCCTCCAAGCCGGCCTCTTTAACCAGCTCAGGGACCTCGTATCCATAGTCGATCCCTAGACTTTGCCATTCCATAGCGTCTACCACACGGTGGCGCTGCAAATCACGAAAGGTCCCATAGTCGGCCGTGACTTCCCATAGATAATGGGCCAGCTCAAAGGCCCGGCCGGGCTTATGGCGGCGATTAAGCCTTTGGCCTATGTAATCTTGGAAGATAGCGGATTTTTGTTTTTGGTTGAGTTCGGACACCTCTTTTTTAAGCTCCGTGGTTGAGAGGTTTGATCCGTGGAACAATAGATGCGGCACTAGCTCCATCTCGTCTTTAGGCCAATATCCCAAAAGTTCCACCGATTCTTTTTGTCCTACCTTTGACCTAGCCGGTAGAGCTTTTTTGGCAGATTGGCGCATTGCCGCAGTCGTGTTGGCCCAGTAGGCGGTAGTGGCTCCGCCGCGGTCAGGTCTATCGGCCCGCTCCAAAAATGCCGGGATGACTTTACGGGCTTCGTCCAGGATCTGCTGGCCGACCACCCTGGCCTCTACTAAATCTTCGGCTAATAGATTCAAGATCAGGCTCTCTACGGCTTGAGCCGAGGCAAAGATACCAACCGTTGATTTGGTGGATACCGGCAGGACGGGGCGGATAGCGTCACAGGCCTGGGCGCGCGTGGCGCCATTCCAGGCGGCTTTTTGCCGCGGATCTTGGGGCTCACCGGTCTTAGAACGCACAAAGTCCGTCAGGCTGCGGACCATATCCGAATAAAGGCTGAATATCTGGTCATGGACTCTTTTATATTCGGCCGTCATTTTCTTATCCAGGTTCGGGGGCGTAAAGTACTTGTACTCACCGGCCTCGTTCTTCTGGTCATAATAGATGTAACGGGTCGATTGCTCCAGATAAGCCGCGAAGCGGCCCCATTCCAGCAGCTTCGTAAGATAGTTAGAGGCGTCCTCGACCACAAAGTGCAGGCCTACCAGTTGCTGGACGGAATCATCGCCGTAAGCCGTAACCACCCGGTGAATCAGCCCGCCGGCATCCTTTTCACCGGTTAGGGCAAACTCGTCCAGGTAAATCTCCCGCGTATCACTGCCTCGGCGTGATAGCCGGGCCATGGCTGCGGCTACCAGCAGGGGTGAAGCTTTGCTGGTGAAGGCATAGACTTGGCCGGTCGAGTTGGTAACAATTTTGTCTAGATAGTCCCGGCCTTTTTTGGTTACCTTTAACCGGTCACCGGCGATTTTAAGATAGGGGTTTTCGTTTTTCATCCCAATGTTCCTTGTCTAAATTATGATACGCCAGCGAGCAATAAAACCCAAAGGATGTTAAGTTGTAATTATGACCATTTCAGCAATCATAACGATCGGTAACAACGGAGTTATCGGCAAGGAAAAGGGCATACAAGTCTATCTTCCGGCCGATCTGGCCCATTTTAAGAAGGTTACTATGGGCCATCCCATTATTATGGGTCGCAAAACTCACGAAAAAATCGGCCAGACCCTGCCGGGCAGGGATAATATCGTGCTGACCCGGAATAAAGGCTACAAAGCCGCCCCGGGCTGTATCGTCGTTCACTCGCTCGAAGCGGCCCTAAAGGCCGCCGGGGATGCCCAAGAAGTGTTCGTGATAGGCGGCGAATCGGTTTATCAGCAGGCTTCGCCGATGTTCGACCGGTTATATCTGACAAACGTCAAAGCCGAGATTGAGGGCAATAAGTATTTTCGATACGAACCAAGCCAGTGGAAGCAGATAGCCACCGAGAAGCACGAGGCCGATGACAGGAACCAGTATGCTTATGAATTCGTTGTTCTTGAAAGAACCAACTTATGACACCAAAAACTACTTTTTTCACCACCTTGTACCGACAAAGTGGCACCAAACTCTTCAGCGGCTGAAATTATGGAGTTGCGGGTCCGGGCCTCATCCGGGACGATGCAGCCCGGTGGCTTTGTGTTACTTTGGCCACCCAAAGTAAGGAAATGAAAGCGCGTGTTAAAATGAAGCCATGAAAAGGCTGTTACAGAGTCCCGATACACGGGTATGGCTGGCCGTGGTGGGCAGCGCCACACTAGTGCTCGGTGCGGCTTATGGAATGGTCCAGCAGTCCACTCGCTTAGCCGCCAATGAGTCCCCACTAGCGGCCATTCAGAGCGCTAAAACCCTGATAGAAAAGGGGGCCGCTCCGGAAAGCGCCGTACCTAACGCCAATATCAATATCCGCACCAACGATAATCTGTTCATCATCGTGACAGACCGTGAGGCCAAGCTGCTGGCCGGGTCGGCTTTTTTGGACGACCGGGTGCCACTGCCTCCCCGAGGTGTTTTTGATTACACCAAAACTCACGGCTTAGACAAAGTTACCTGGGAGCCAGCTGCCGGCGTGCGATTAGCCACCGTAGTTAGTACCTATAAGACCGCGTCGGGCTCTGAGGGCTTCATAGTCGTCGGGCAGTCCCTGCGATCGGTCGAGGAGCGCATTAAGACTTCCACGCTGGTGGCCGTGGCCGCCTGGCTGGCGGCTATCGCCTGGGCCACCCTGGTACTGCTACTCCCAAGACTAGACAAAAAAACAAAATAATAGTTGCCCTTACAATAGATGTTAGCTTAGGCAACTGCTTCGGCTTCAGCGGCGGCTTCCGTCTGTGTCTCCTCTGGGGGCAGAGCCGTGGCTTGGTACACCAGACCGATAATGTCTAACACCTGACCTTCGGTGAGCGGTTCCTCTAGACCAAGGTCAGCCGCCATAATATCGGCTAAATCCGCCAGATACTCCTCATAAACAAGGTCTAGGGACTGCCAGCGTTCTATCAGCCAATCCCGTACAGGCTTACGTCGTTTCTCCAGCATATCCAGCTCTGATTGTTCCATGCGCTGCTTGGTCCAGCCGCCCTCTTCTGTGCTCATTAATGGCACGAATTGCACGGCTCCATGGTCGGTACTAACTACTTCCGTAAGTGATATTTTTTCATATAACGTCAATCGGCTCTCCTTAAAATAGTCCCCAACCGGGGCCAGCAGTTTGCCTCCGACGTCCAGCTGCTGCTTTAAGGCGGGCGGGACGTCGCTTAAGGCGGCCGTCACGATGATGCGGTTGAAGGGTCCTGATTTAGGCAGCCCTAAAGCTCCGTCACCCTGTACTACGGTGACGTTCTCACATCCAGCGACGGCTAGATTCCGGCGGGCTTCCTGAGACAGTGAATAATCCAGCTCCACGGTATGGACTTCACCCGCCAAATGAGATAGTAGGGCGGCCTGATAACCGGTTGCAGTACCTAGTTCTAGCACTTTCTCATCACCTTTTAGGTCCAGCAGATTCAGCATATTGGCTACCAATGTCGGCTGGCTGATGGTCGAACCATCTTTAAGGGGAATGATGCGGTCAGTAAGGCTAAAATTCCAGTGTTCGCCGGGAGCAAACATGGCTCGGTCAACCTTTCTAAAAGCTTCAATCACCCGCTCTGAAACCCCTGTGGGCTCAATAATGTCCTCGGCAAAGCGGTCTAACCGTGACTCCCACAGATATTCACCCTTATGCAGCGTTTTCATTCAAGCAATTATCTAATTCTATGGAAGAAAAGGCAATTGCTTATGGTTTGAGGATTTTTCGGAACCTATCATATTAAACATAGCCGTGATATAAAAACAGTATGACTAAAATCGGGTTGCTAGAAGGCTACGGGCCTTCGGGTAGTGTCGAAACTTACGGGGCCCACGAAGAATTTCCTATAACCCCTCAGACCGAAACCTTTGCTACAGATCCGATAGAAGTCGGCTTTAACTTGCCGGAGATTATGGAAAATGCCCGCATCCACAAGGGTGTAGCGGTTGGCCAGGAAGTCTATTTAGCGGTATTTCGCTCAGAGATAAAACCTGGCATTGCTGAGCCCATGCACGCGACTCTCTTGGAGCTAGACGACAAGGCACACCAAGAAGCTGCCGGGTCAGACGGCTATATCCGCTACTTCAAAGGCATTATGGATGAAAAAGGCAACTGCCTATCGTTCTGCTTATGGGCTAGCCGGGAGGATGCAGTCAGTGCCACCCGAAAGACGGCGCATGCCGCCGCTGTGGGGATAGCTTCACAGGTCTATGCTTGGTTTAGGCTGGATAGGGCCTTTCTCACCCTGAACAGTGACGGCCACGTTAGCCTTCGACCCTTTACTCCCGCAGGCGTTCTTCCTAAATAGGTTACCCTCTTTCACCGGAGCGGAGTATAATTTAGCTTATGTTTAAAGGCCAAAAGGGTTTTTCGATTATCGAGCTGGTAATTGTTATGGTCATTCTTGGCGTGGTTGGGTTTGCCGGCTGGAAAGTCCTGGGCAAAAAAGATCCGTCTACCCCGCGCGCTAGCTCCAGTCAGCAATCCGGCGGAGCTTGTCCGGCCCAGCCGATGATGACCAGCCCAGCTGATGTTTCGCTGGCAACGGCGGTACTCTATCCGGGCCAAACCCGCGGCAGCGACTATAAGCCTCACGGCGGCCTGCGCTTTGATAACGCCAAAGGCAATAAAGTAACCGTGCGGGCTCCTATGGATGCCAAGCTAA
>JBBDZV010000029.1:2405-6562 GCA_040900005.1 Saccharimonadales bacterium (SeqCode) | reverse complement strand
CTCCTGGCTTCCTTGCACTTTGCTCGAATGCGATTCCCTGGCTCTAACCAGGTTGGCTTCGGCGGCAAGTGTTCCGTCAACTAATTCCCGAACTGTCTTATAATAATTTTCCGGCTTTAAGCCCCAAAGCTGAGCAATAAGCGGCTGTTCCTTATCTGTAAACTTCAGCTTATGGAGTAGTTTTTCGCGGCCGGGACTCTGTAGCCCATCCACGTTCACGAACTCCGTAAAAAACAAATCCGGCCTAGCACAATCAGCCACAATCTGCCGAAAGACTGTATCCGTCACATCATCCATTGGCGCCAAAACAAAAAAAGGTCTCGGTAGCTTATCTAAGAAACTCATTTGTACTATTGTACGTGCTTCTTACTTTTTGTGAGCAGTTTTATTCACCGCGCATTTCTTTGGCGATATGTAGCGGTGGTCCGGTGTCTCTCGGGCTGATATACCTAGTGGATTTTGCGCGTTTTGGTGCCCGAGTTGCTCGAGCCTGCCGACGAACATTGGCATCTTGTTTTTTATCAAGCTGTTCAATTTTTTCGGGTGTCCGTAAATCAGGGAATTCTCTGTCTAGAGCCTCGGTTATGCGACCTGGCAGCCAGTTAGCATCCGTCAGAGTTTCGTGTCTAGCACCACGTTCCGCCACTTGCTGGTGGTGATCGACCATTATCTCATCTACAGGTTTTATTGTGCCTTCTGGGGGCTCTGGAGGTACAGGAGAATTGGCTACAGGAATTGCTTTATTTGCAGATGCACTAGGATATAACTCAATATCAAGCTGGTCGGATTTAGGTTGGGCGGCATAATCACCGTTCGGGTTTCTGGCCATAAATATATTTTACCTTAAGCGGCTTCGGTTACCCACTCCTCGCGGTCTGATTCTTCAATAGCTTGCAGTAAATCTAGGATTACCGGGTGGGAACGAATTTTTTCAAGCTCACCAAAATAATATCTTCCTCGGAAAATATTATTCCTCCGGGCCCAGTCCATATATTCTTCTGCTGGTTCGTCCTCCATCCCCATCACCTCGCGGAAAAGCTCTACCAGACGCTCCTCTTTTTGCTCGCGCATCAGCCAAGTGCCAGATTGGCGAGATTCGAAGCCGAATAAGGTATGAGCAATGATTGGAGCGAAGTAGGCTCGTGACTGATGCGACTTCGCTAAAACCGCTACCGAATTGTGGGCCTCTATGCGGAATTTGTCTAAATCGTTAGACAAAAAATTATATACGACACGGGGAGGAACCTCAGGATTGGTAGTTCTTTTTTTAACGCCGCTGCAAACAATATTTAAATGATTCCAAAGACCCCGCATAGCCACCTCATCTTCACTGCCATTGTAGGCAATGATTGGCGACCGTTCGCGCTTAGGTTCGGCTTTCGGCCGGCAGCGAGGACCATCGGCCATTAATATCTCCATTGAAGAAGCAATAGAATACATATTTTTATGTTATAGCACAAATAACATACTTTAGCAATCTAGTAGGTTTTAAGGGCTTGTTTGATGCGAGCTTCTGCAGACAGTTTGGTATCAACGCTCTTCAAGGCTTCAGCCGCATCCTGAACCGAGTAGCCCAAAGCTACGAGGCCCTGAAGGGCTTCGTCATTGGGGTTGGCGTTAGGGGTCGTCAGAAACCCGGTCGCATCATCGCTGGCAGCTAAGCCCACTTTATCTTTTAGATCCACCACGACGCGCTCAGCGACCCGCTTGCCTACGCCATTTGCCTGAGTTATAAACTTAGTGTCGCCGGAGGCTATGGCCTGGCGTACGCTTCCAAGACTAGCCACGCTCAAAATAGACAAAGCCATTTTTGGCCCTACCCCGTTGACACTAAGCAGCTGTTCGAATAAATGTTTGGCTTCCAAGTTACGAAAGCCAAAAAGGTCATGAGTATTCTCGCGAATATGTTCATAGACATAAATCTTGGCTTTCTGGCCTGTACTTAGCGCACCAAAATCCTCAAAGCTGACAAACAAACCATAGCCGACGCCACCGCATTCCAGCACCACTGTGTCGTTGGTTTTTTGGGAGATATTCCCTTCCAGTGTCGCAATCATCCCTTTATTTTACACGAAGGCCGGTGGCGTGAGTTATGGCTGCGGCCAGGGCATCAGCGCAATCATCCGGCCGGGGCACTTCTTTTAGCCGCAGTAGGATCTTTACCATCTCCTGCATTTGCTTCTTATCAGCCCGCCCATAGCCAGTCAGCGCCATCTTGATTTGAAGCGGGGTGTATTCGGCTATTTCTAAATTAGCCAGTTTACCCGCTAATATTACTACGCCGCGAGCGTGGCTGACGCTCATGGCCGTAGTTACGTTTTGGGCAAAAAATAATCTTTCCACTACCATAATTTCCGGGCGGGTTTTACTTATAACGCTGGCAACATGCCGATATATTTCCATCAGCCGTTCATCTAGCGGCTGATGGGCCGGCGTACGAATAACGCCGCCGTCTACCAAAGTAAGCTTGCCGCCTTTGGCAACATCTATAACTCCAAAGCCCAGAATTCCTGTGCCTGGATCAATCCCAATGATTCTCATTGCAGAAGTTCCGTTTCGTCACCATCGATGACTAAGACTTGTTCTTCTCGAATGGTTTTAAAAGGAATTTTTCTTTTCTTTAAATAATCCACGTAGCCATCGATACTATCGCCGACATCTGGACTTTTGTAATGAGGCACGGGAACGTAGTCCAAAAACCCTAAGCCATCCCACAAAATTTTCTTTTCGTATTCCTTTGGTACATAGTGGGGGTCATCTTCATTTGTGCTGTCATCTTCAGAGCCTTGAAGTGTTGGGCTTGCCATAATAGCACCGGCGCTTTCACCTCCATAGATAATTGATCCATCCCGGACCTTGGTGGTTAAGAATTTATCTATCCCTGTATATTTTAAGGCTCTCCGGAGTAAGAACGCATTGCCTCCGCCTAACCAAACGAGTTTATAATCAGCAAGGAGCTTTTCAGCGCCTTTTTTCCCAAAGAAGGGCCGTAAATCTATCTCTGTCGGTTCTATGCCGATTGAACGCCAGTAGTCAAAGTTTTCCTCGATTTTTTCCTGGCGCTCTTTCGGAGTTTTGTAGTCTTTTGCGTTGGAAATATACGCCATTTTTCGTATGTTTCCAAGGAAGTCGAGAAGCTCTTTATTATATTTGCCTGCTTGGTAGGAGGATAAGAAAAGGCGCATTTTAAACCTTTACACCTTCGGCTATTTCAAAGTTGGTATGGGTGGCTGTAACGTCATCTAGGTCTTCTAGAGCACTCATTAGATTGACTACCTTGCGGGCCGTTTCGGAATCCTGTATTTCTACGCTGGCATTTGGCACAAAGGTCAGCTCGGCATCCACGATTTCAATTTCATTATCCGCCAGGGCTGCCCGGATTTTTACTAAATCGGTTGGAGCCGTGTAAATAACGGTTTCGCCTGTTTCGGTTTCTTCAAAAACATCCTCTGCACCCGATTCTATAGCGTTTAGCATAATCTCGTCATCCGTTCCTTTTACCCGTAGGACCCCTTTTCGATTAAATTGAAAGGCTACACTGCCAGGTTCAGCCATATTACCGCCGTTTTTGGAAAAAGCCAGCCGGACTTCCGGGTATGTCCGGTTTCGGTTGTCAGTAGCAGTCTCTACCATTACGGCTACGCCGCCCGGACCGTAGCCTTCATAAGTTATCTCTTCCAGTTGGGCGGCGGACTTATCAGCCACCCGCTGGATGGAACGCTCAATGTTGCTCATTGGCATATTGGCGGCTTTGGCCTTTTCTACTACCATAGCCAGTGCAGAATTGGTGGCCGGGTCGGAACCGCCGCGGGCGGCGACCGCAATCTGGTTGCCCAGCTTAGTAAACAACGCTCCGCGCTTGGCGTCGTTGGCGCCCTTTTGCCTTTTTATCGTAGCCCACTTAGAGTGACCACTCATAAACTATACTCGCTCATGGTTCATTTTTACCTCTGTTATTATAGCAGTTTTGGCTTTTTTATAGGAGATGAGTGTCACAACAAGGACGATGGCATAAAAAGAAGCCATTAACGAAGGGCTGATAGTTGCATGGACCATAGCCGAAGGAATACCGGCTAAAATCTTTACGATGTCTAGCATAAAGGTCATAAGCAGAACTGCTGGCCAGGCGAACCAACCGGCAATCGGCGCCACCAGCG
>JBBDZV010000029.1:0-2305 GCA_040900005.1 Saccharimonadales bacterium (SeqCode) | reverse complement strand
CACCAGCGGCACGATAATTGCGTTAGCTAGCAATGCCACGATGGAGAGCTGCCCAAATATCATCATTATTAAAGGCAAGGTCATAATCTCTGCCGCTAAAGTTTCCAGGACCACCAGGCTCAAAAGTTTTAGCGGGCGCTTAAACAGGCGGCGGCTGATTGCCGGGGCAATTACCAGGATACCGAAAAATGCCAGGAACGATAGATACCAGCCTAAATCCCCCCATATATAAAACGGTCTAGCCAGGCTCGTTACAGCCGCGGTGAAGAGTAGCAGCACCAACGGTCGGGCTTTTCGACCATAGTACCAGGCCCATAGACCCAAGCCTGATATTAAGGCAGCCCGGACTATGGAAGCACTAAAGCCTGTGATAACAACGAATAGGCCAATAAGAGTAATCGACAACATCAGTTGCTGATATTTGGAGCCCAGTTTCAAGCGCGAAATTCCTCTCACCATAATGGTTAGGTTATACCCGGATACCGCCACAATATGCACTAGACCAACAGTTGTCAGCTGGACGGTCATTTCTTCTGACATAGTGTTGCGCTGACCGATGAGTATCCCCAGACCAAACGAAGAAAGCGGCTCTGGCAGAGCGTTACGAATACCGGCGGCAAATTCCCGGGTGAACTTGTTAAGCCAGCTGCTGTCGGCACTTATCGTTTCTAGCTGAGCGTAAGACATCCGGGCTTGATTGGAGCCGCGCGCCGGATAAAGCTTACCCGTAACTTGGACCGTGTCGCCTCGGTAAACCATAGGTATACCGAACCCGCTGATCTTGAACATGCCAGCGAGAGGCCGCCCTTCGGGTTGGACTGTGATATTCCCTGCCGTAAATTCCAGCTGCGTATTGAATTTGGAGTAAGTGGCGTCACTCTTTGCGACTGCCTGGACTGTAATCTGCCGCCCGCTATAAGTATTTATGTCTTCCAGCTTATGCATGAACTGACCGCCACGCCAAAGCCCGACTCCTAAACCCAGGGTAATTACTATCAGCAAACTAGTAAGGTTTTTACTCTTGAGTAGTAGAAGTGTTGGAAGAAAAATAAAACACCATGCTTCTGGACTAAAACTCACTCGGCGAGCTGCTACCAGGCCCAGTAGCACCGCAACACAAGCCACCATGATGAGCGTGGTCCGGCGGTACCGCTTCATCCCATCATAATGCCACAACCGAAGGATACGGTTAATTGCTCATGTTTGACTTTTTAACTAAATAACAGATAATGTAAGGTGTTATTTTGCCCGTAAAGCGGGCCCATAGCTCAGTTGGTTAGAGCAGCGGCCTTTTAAGCCGCGTGTCGTGGGTTCGAGTCCCACTGGGCCCTCCAAAATTATGAAGAAGCTGTTTGAACTGCATCAAAAAATTACTTTTGTCGGTAATGAATACCGGGTACTTAAAGATAGAGCGGCCGGACCAAAACTTGCCGGTTACGCCAAACAAAAAAGACTAGCCATCCGCGAAAAGTTTACTCTATTTTCCGATGATGCCCAGACCGAAATTATCGCCCAGTCCCAAGCCCGCTCAATAATGGACTTCGGGGCAACGTATGACGTACTGGATAACCAAGGTAAACCGCTAGCAGTCGTTAAAAAGCAGTTCAAAAAATCCATAATTTCCAGTACCTGGACCATTTCAAAACCTATCAGCAACAAGCTTTTATTTACCGTCTATGAAAAAAGCCTGCCCATCGCCATAGCCAGGCGACTATGGAATTTTATCCCTTTCATCGGTGAGTTCCTGCCGTTCCCTTTACGCTTTCACTTCACCGTAAGCGACGCCAACGGCAAAATCGTCGGTGAATATGAAAAGATAACCATAGTTCGCGACCACTACGCCCTGCACCTCGACGAAAAAGCCATCCCGAAACTAGACAAGCGAGCCTGGATGATAACTACCGTCCTGCTAGATGCCCTGCAGAGCCGCTAATCTTACTTATCTGTGCTTTTTACCCCTAATGCCACTAACCCATATCAGAAGCAGACTGCTAAGGGCAGTCGCAACTATTAAGTGGTTTTGGACTTTTGAAAGCTCGTTTAGCAACTCTGAGTTTGTATAATCTACCAGGCCTAGATTAGACAAGGCCGCGCCAACCATAATGGCCAGGATAGCACCGGCTGCCAAAGCCAGAATTATATGAAAAACTAGCGGAAAGCCCTTTGATAAGCTCCGGCGGGTCAGTAGCAGAGTCAGCAGTAAGGGCACTGCCATGAAGGCCAAGTTTATAAAGTTGATGTCCAGGTGCCAGGCAACCGGATTAAGCCAGTCTTGGATAGTCTGTGAAGCGTAGGTTGTAACTGT
>JBBDZV010000028.1:0-1050 GCA_040900005.1 Saccharimonadales bacterium (SeqCode) | reverse complement strand
TACGTGCTTTGGTATAAGGAAGATCGCACCATTCTGATCAAGCACGAGGAATATGACTACAACCTGCCGCATTTCCGCATAATCGATATCCCCAAATGGGTATACTTCAGTTCTATCAGTAAACACGCCCTGGAATATCATGATGAACTTGCCGAGTGGCTGGACGGTCACCCTCCAGTCAAGCTGGCTTTTCAGCCGGGAACTTTTCAACTGGAAGCCGGTCCTAGGCGCTTAAAGCGGATATATGCTCGCAGTGAAGTTTTAGCGGTCAACCGCGAGGAAGCCGTGACGATTTCCGGCGGCAACCGTGCCGATATTAACGATCTCTTCGATCGTCTGCACGACTTGGGGCCAAAAATCGTAGTCATTAGTGATGGACATGACGGGGCCTACGCCAGCGACGGAACCAATCGCTACAAGATGCCGATTTACCCTGACCCCAAAAAACCTTACGAACGCACCGGCGCCGGCGATGCTTTTACCTCTACCTTCGTGGCGGCTCTGATAAAGGGCGGCAACATTGAAAGCGCGCTGTTTTGGGCGCCCATTAACTCTATGAGTGTCGTACAGCAGATTGGGGCTCAAGCGGGGCTTCTGAGTGAAACTGAGATCAACCGGCTGCTGCGGGCGGCGCCCCACTGGTACCGTCCGGAGAATCTGAGGTAGTTATGAGCAAATTACTAGCGGCTTTACTAGATAAACCTGAGCACGAAGTTGGAAACCTTATCAAAAAACTAGAGCAGGCTAGCGGCTATCCCAGCGAAGACGTTCGGTTAGCTTCGGACCATTCCCGTCACGTCAAGTCCAAACTTCGCCAACTTAATCTAGACCCGGAAGATACCACGCCGCAGGAGTTGTACCATGCTCTGCTAGCTAGGTTTGAGGGTGACAGCCGTCAAATAGACCGGGCCGTCGGTGTTGCCTACGATGCCTCGCTGAGCAAGCGCCTAGAGATTGCGCTTGAGCTGATTCGTCACTGCGCGGATTTTAAGGAGCAGTGGTTTTTAAAGCGCACAGCAGCTAAAAAATTGTTGAAACTCCAGCCACCCA
>JBBDZV010000027.1:3373-6675 GCA_040900005.1 Saccharimonadales bacterium (SeqCode) | reverse complement strand
AAAGCCAACAGCTCCGGAGCCCGTAACACAGCCCGTTGGTCGGATAGTTCATTAATTTGGGCCCGTAGCTTCTGCGCAGCAGCTCTTACCTGCTGATTTTTGTACTCCATACTCCCTGTCATTATACCAACCACATCAAATAAACCCATCGTCCACAACTGTACAAGGACGTTCCTTGTACAGTTCTTGTACAGTTGATGGAATAGGCCGGTTGCTATACTTGAAAGAGTTATATGGAAAAAGCAGAAGCCGATAAAATTCTAGACCAGGCTAAGGAAGTTCTGGCGCACAACGACCGGGGGCTTTGGACTGTTCCGGCGGGCGACCTGTATCCGCATCAGTGGCTTTGGGACAGCTGTTTTATCGCCATCGGACTGCGGCATCTGGATATAGAAAGAGCTCAAGCCGAATTGACCAGCCTGCTGCGAGGCCAGTGGGAAAACGGCATGCTGCCAAATATTGTCTTTTCAGAGGGCCTAGAGCATCGAGCGGACCGCGAGCTATGGCGCAGCTGGGTCAGCCCCTATGCGCCGCATGATGTACATACCTCCGGCATAACCCAGCCGCCGATGCTGGCTGAGGCCGTAACCCTGGTCGGTCAAAAATTGAAACTACCCGAAAGGCGTAGTTGGTTTAAAAGTATGTACCCTGCACTTGTACGTTACCACGAGTGGCTGTACGGGGAACGTGACTCGCACCGTGAGGGCCTAATCGTCTTAGTCCATCCTTACGAATCCGGCCTTGATAATTCCCCGCCCTGGATTAGCGAACTTCGTACCCACAGCCTGCCCTGGTGGGTGTCAGCTATCGAGCGGGCCCGTCTGGATGGGATTATTAACAGGTTCCGCCGCGACGTCCGACACGTGCCCCCCGGCCAGCGGATGAGTAACATCGAAGCTTTGGCCTATTGGTCGGCCCTGCACCGCCTGCGTAGCAAAGCCTATAATAGTCAGGCGATTTTGAGCCGCCCGGTGTTTGCCCTCCAAGATCTGGCTTTCAACTGCATCTTGGTCCAAGCCAATCGACGCCTGAGCGAGATTGGCAAGATTATCGGGCGGCACCTCCCCGATCATTTGTCGGAAAATGCCAAAAGGACCGAAACCGCCTTGGACGAACTTTTTGACGAAACTTCTGGGCAGTACTTCAGCCGCAGTTTCACCACCCATAAGCTCATAGAGGAACCTACTATCGCCACCTTAATGCCGCTTTACGCCGGCAGTATCCCCAATGAACGAGCAGAACAGTTAGTAGGAATGTTAAAGAATAAAAGAAAGTTCGGCTCCCGCTGGCCGGTACCGACGGTGCCGTTGAGCTCACCATATTTTAATCCGTTCAAATACTGGCAGGGGCCTGCCTGGGTCAATACCAACTGGCTGATCATTGAAGGTTTGAAGCGATACGGCTACGACGATGAGGCCAATATTCTAAAACAAAAGACCACCCAAATGGTCGCCCAAAACGGTTTTTCCGAATATTTCAGCCCCCTAGACGCTCAGCCGGCGGGTGCCGCAAATTTTAGCTGGACCGCCGCCCTAACCATCGATCTGCTCAAAAGTTAGTCTTTACCCGAGGAGTTAAGTTTTTTTACTTCTTGCTCTTTATCGATTCTATTGTGCGAGTGTTCACCTATTTGCCTAACTATACGTGTTAGTTGTCGGTCGCGCGTTCCTTCAACCTCTACATAGGTTGTTTTAACTATTTCTATTTGACGGCCTAACTTTTTTACACTATCACCGAATTTCTCATATTCTTCTTGGAATTTAGAAATTAATCCCAGGATTTGCATGAGTCCTTTTTCGTGGTGAAAATTTTTATGTGCTTGGAGAATCATACGAATCACTGCCGTGAAACCAAATGGTCCCGTAAGTATTACTTTGCGTTCGTTACTATATTGCTGAATTTCTGGGAGCTTTTCGTACATAAAGCTAAATATCATCTCATTTGGAATAAATAAAATAACAAAGTCTAGTGTTTGGTTCTCTGGATCAATGTAATCCTTGGATGTTATACCCTTAATTTTATTTTTTACCGAGGTTCTAAAGGCAGCTAGCGCGCTTCTTTTCTCGGATTCAGTTTTGGATTCTTGATATTTTATTAGGTCGTCAAAGGGGAACTTTGCGTCGACATTAAGCTTGTTGCCATCCGGTAGTAATATAGTAAAATCTGGCCGGCCTTGGCCGGTTGTCGTTTGCTTAGTATAGTTAACTTCCTCTACAAAACCAGCTGCAAGCAATAGATCTTCGGCTACTTGTTCACCCCACTCACCTCTTAGGCGGTTATTCGCGAGTAAGTTTTTTAGTCCTTCGGTTGATAGCTGCAAACCTTCAGTAGCTTTAGCGGTAGCCGCCAGTTGTTCTCGAATAGCCGCATTTTGTGTTTTCAAGTCCCCAACGTCTTTACGACTGTCCTCTAGCTGCTTTTCTAAGCCTCTGGTCGCTTGGGCCAACAGTTTTTGGTTGTGATCAAGTAGGCCCTTAACACCTGACTCAATTTCCTCTTTTGTATCCTTCCTCTGATCGTTGTTTGTACTTGTGAGTTGAAGTATAAGTTTCTGACCAAAAAGGTAAATAGCACCAATAATCAAACCGGTACCAATCAATACTCCCAAAATAATATAAACTGCCAGCACGCTGGATTCTCCTTACTCCATCTGGACAAAGAACCGACATTTTTTGCCGGTTCTTTGTTTTTGGAGGGCTCACATGTTTCCCTTGCTTTCGGCGGAGGTGCACCTCCTTAAAACAATTACATGTTCCTAAGCGACTGGTACTTTAATGTGATTTTTCCAAATACCCACACCTTCCAGTAGTTTTACCGGCAGGGATTTCATGTAATGCAATGTGCCGTACATATACCCTAGGCAGTGCACCTATTATTATACTCCTGCCCTTAAAGACTGATTGATGTATTTATAACAATTCTTAGGCAAGACGGGTGAGGCCGAAGATAAATGCGGCGCCTAAGATTGTAAAAGCTATGACACTGCGCGAGGGGCCTTTACTATGGGCTTGCGGCAGGATATCGCTGGCGCCGATATAAAGCAGGAAACCAGCAAAAAACCCTAAGTAAATAGCCAGCGTTTTTTCCGAAAACGTCACTAGCTGAGTAGACAGGGCGCCTAGGATCGGCATTACTGCGGCAATCATTAACATTTGTCTAGCCTGCCGCGACTTGTTCCGGTGATGCAGCATGACATTAGTGGTATTAAAACCATCGGCAAAACGGTGTGCGATGACGGCTATGGCTACAACGATACCCACGGAGCTGCTGACCTGGAAGGCAAGGCCTATGGCCGCACCGTC
>JBBDZV010000027.1:0-3273 GCA_040900005.1 Saccharimonadales bacterium (SeqCode) | reverse complement strand
CATCAGCTGGAAGTCTACGGTCTGTGCCAAGCTTGCCAGGCTAACTAGCCGGCCATCATAGCTTCTTTAGCATCTACCTTTTGATTTTTTACCAGCAGAATTACGGCTAGCGCGCCCAAAATTGCCAGGCCGATTCCCACACGAAGCCCGCTGATATAACCGTGCACCTGGCTTGCCGCCGCCGAACTGTTTGCAGCCAGGTCAGCTGATATGGTCGAGAAAGCCACGGCCGATAAGATGGCCAGCCCAAGCGCGCCTCCTACCTGCTGGGAGGTATTAAGAACGCCCGAAGCTATTCCCGAAAGATGCTTTGGTACACCAGCCGTAGCCGCCAAAGTTCCCGATACAAAAGTCAGCCCCATCCCCAGAGCACAGACAGCCAAACCGGGAAAAACGTTATGCCAGTAATCACCGCCGACTTTCATAGTGAGGCTCATTATGAAGAGTCCGGTCGCCAGTACCAGCGGCCCGGTAGCCATCGGCGGCTTATAACCAATCTTCCCAACCTGGTTAGCTACTACTGCAGATGTTATAGCGATAATAAAAGTGGTCGGCAGAAAACTAAGCCCTGATTTAATCGGAGAGTATCCCAGCACCCCTTGAATATAAAGGGTCAGGAAAAAAAACATTGAAAACAGTGTACAGGCTATGGCTAGGAAAGCCAGGTTAGCCCCCAGGACGCTGCGTATCCTAAAAAGGCTAAGTGGTAAAAGCGGTTGAGTTGTCCGCTTCTCATGCCACAGGAAAGCCATAAAAAGCGCCACACCGGCAGTTATGAATCCCCAGACAGCTAACGAATCCCAGCCAAGTCTGGGAGCCCTGGATAAGCCGTAGACCAGCGACATTAGGCCAAGTGTTGCCAAGCTTGCACCCGGAAGGTCCAGTTTCATTTTTTTATTCTCTTCACCGATGTGATGGGGTAGCAGTCTCGTAGCCGCAATCACCACTAAGATACCGACCGGGACATTAACGAAAAAGTTCCAGCGCCAATTTAAATATTGTGTCAGTACCCCGCCCAGCAGTACTCCGGCCGCCGCTCCTCCAGCCGCTACAGCCGCCCACACTCCCATAGCCCGGTTTCGTTCTTGACCTTCTTTAAATTCGGTTAAGACAATAGACAAAGCTGCCGGCGACATGATAGCTGCAGCCAACCCCTGCAGCGCCCGTCCCAAAATAAGCTGGGTATCAGATTGGGCCAAGCCGCAAAGCAGTGAGGCCAGCGAAAAGGCGGCTATGGAGCCGATGAATATCTTGCGCCGTCCGTAAAGGTCGGCCGCCCGGCCGCCCAGCAGTAAAAAGCCGCCGAAGGTTAAGGTATAGGATGTTATGACCCATTGCAGATCTCCCGGCAAGAAGTTCAGCTCACGGGAGATAGATGGCAAGGCCACGTTGACGATGGCGATATCCAGTACCACCATGAATTGGGCCACTGCTAAAAGAGCTAAAATCACCCATTTATTATCGGAATGTTTTGACAATTGTTTTTTAACCACTAAAACGCCTCCTTTTAAAACTCTGATTTCACTCATAATAACCTGCCCCTGCTTAAACATACAACTTCAAACCTGGCCAGCACATCAGTTTATGGGTTAACAGTTTATGGGTTAAACCCTGTAGTGCTCTGTTTATGGGTTAAACCCTGTAGTGCTGTAGTGCTGTAGTGCTGTAGTGGTAAACCCGCTAGTGCCGGTAGTGAGCTTTCGCGATTACCCGCCTCTGGAGGATACTGCAGCCGCGAAAAGCGACTGGACGCGAAAGTCTACTACCGGGTAAACTTAGGCAAAATGGCTAATAAAAGACATATCTTGATTTTGGGGGGTGGCTTTGGCGGTATCAAAGCCGCCATGGAGCTGGAAGGTCACTCCGGTTTTGAGGTCAGCTTGATTTCCGATTCTCTCGATTTCCGTTATAACCACAATCTATATAAAGCCGCTACCGGCGGCAATTTCGCAGCCGTCTCTATTCCTCTTAAAGAGATTTTTACCGGCAAAGACGTCCGGCTTATTATTGATGCCGCCAAAACCCTGGACCGAGAGGACCGAACCGTCAAGACCGGATCAGGTAAAGTTTACTCCTATGATGCCCTTATCGTCGCCTTGGGCTCCGTTACGAATTTCTTCGATATCAAGGGCCTAAAGCAATATTCCTACGGAATCAAGACTGTAGAGGAGGCCAAACGTTTACGCAACCACCTCCATAAACAGCTGATAGACGATGAAGCGCTAGACATAAACTACCTGGTGGTCGGCGGTGGACCTACCGGTGTAGAGTTGGCGGGGGCCCTGCCCGGATATATAGCCAACATATTAAAACACCACCGCCTGCCGGCACGTAAAGTCAACGTCCGGCTGATAGAAGCCGCTCCCAGACTGCTGCCCAATATGCCGGCTAAATATTCCCGGGCCGTGGCCCAGCGCCTACGCCAGCTGGGTGTCGCCTTAAAACTCGGTGAAGCTGTGCAGGCCGAATCAGTCGATGAGCTAACTGTCGGCGGACATAAGATCAAAAGTCATACGGTAATCTGGACAGCCGGTGTGACCGCCAACCCTTTTTTAAAATCCAACCTTTTCTCCTGTTCAAAGCGCGGCAAGGCCAATGTCGATACCGCTCTTGCCAACACACCCAATGTCTACGTCATTGGAGACAATGCTGAAACTCCCTACTCTGGGATGGCCCAAACAGCGTTATACGACGCTGTCTTTGTGGCCGACAATCTAAAACGTCTAAGTAGCGGGCACTACCCCCATGTATATAAGCCAAAGAAACCGATCTATATTACACCGGCTGGAAGCCGCTGGGCAGCGGTGTTCTGGAAAGATGTTCAGGTTTTTGGAACGATAGGCTGGCTACTGCGATCTATTGCTGATTTTGTTTCGTATTCTGATATTGAGCCATGGTGGAAAGCCTCCAAACGCTGGCTAGCCAACAATGATAAGGAAGAAGGCTGCCCCCTTTGTTCCTAAATACTTGTCTAGTCAAGGAATTCGATATCCTGAAGCTCGGCCGGTAAAAAGCCTCTGACATATTAAAATTTTACGCTATAGCGTTTTTATTTACAGTTGAATACTCTCGAAAGTTTTAACTCAATAGCCAGTTATACTTCTATGCGGTTGAAGCGGTTAACGGCGAATACCGTAAAGACCGCAAGCATAACTGCCAGTACCAGCAGGTCTTTTCCGATACCAAAATGGGTTTGGCCAATAAGGCTGTAGCGCAGAGCATCAACGGCATAACTGATGGGGTTAATGGTGGCTAGGATTTCTAGTACCCTGG
>JBBDZV010000026.1:0-1068 GCA_040900005.1 Saccharimonadales bacterium (SeqCode) | reverse complement strand
TTTACCATCATTGGCGCCACCACCAGAACCGGTGCCCTGGCTGCACCGCTGCGTGACCGTTTCGGAATTATCCATCGCCTGGAGTTCTATAATCCTGAAGAAATCACTAAAATCATTAAACGCGCCGCCGGAATTCTGAACGTGCCGATTGACGATAATGCCGCCAAACTTCTGTCCGGCCGAGCCAGACTAACCCCCCGTATCGCCAATCGTCTTTTAAAACGGGTGCGTGATTATGCCGATATGAACGGAGATGGAATCATTGACGGAAAACTGGCACTGAGCGCCCTGGAGCTTCTAGAGATTGATGAGTTGGGACTGGATCCGGCTGATCGGCATTTACTAAGCGTCATCATAGAGCACCATAACGGTGGCCCAGTAGGCGTAGAAACACTAGCGGCACTAACCAGCGAAGAACGTTCAACTATTGAGGATTTCTTTGAACCATATCTTATGCAAATAGGACTACTAGAGCGTACGCCGCGGGGCCGTAAGGTTACTCCTCGAGCCTGGAAGCATCTGGGTAAACAAAAGCCAGCGGATAAGGCCCAGCCTAGACTGTTATAATCAAGCTATGTCACCGGCTCACCTAGGAGAAAAAGCTAGCCACCGAACGCTATCAAAAATCGGCTCTTTAGCGGCGGCCAAGTCTTATCGCAAAGCAGTAGAGCCAGGCGAAAAAATGGTTGCCGTAATTCGCAAGCACTTAATCGGGCTGGTGGTGATTTACTTTCAGGTTTTTGCTGGTCTAGCTGCCCTGATAGCCCTTCCGGTATTGATGTCCCCGGATTTTCTAAGGGATAGTTCGGGAAAAGATTATGGGATCTTAAGCTCGGCGCTAGTCTTACTCCTAATCATAGGGTTGCTGGTTTTAATCCTGGCCACCTCCGTATACCGACAAAGCCGGCTAGCCTTGACAGATAAAAGTCTGATTCAGACACTGCAGCATGCAATATTCCATCGAAAGGTCTCGCGCCTGGCCTTATCGGACATAGAGGATGTGACCTATGAGCAAAGTGGGATAGTCCAAACCTTGCTGGATTACGGCACGCTGCATATTGAGACGGC
>JBBDZV010000025.1:3408-6741 GCA_040900005.1 Saccharimonadales bacterium (SeqCode) | reverse complement strand
TATAAGATTCCCGGCGTCAACCAGGTCCAAGTTAATCCGGCGGCCAATATGACTTTTGTTAATGGCCTTCGAGCGCTACTGCGCCAGGATCCTAACATTATAATGGTCGGTGAGATCCGCGACTCCGAGACAGCCAACCTGGCCGTCCAGGCGGCTCTTACGGGACACCTGGTCTTTAGTACTCTTCACACCAACAATGCCGCCACCTGCCTGCCCCGTTTGCTAGATATGGGTATCGAGCCGTTTTTGATTGCCAGCACCGTTCGGGCGGTTGTAGCCCAGCGGTTAGTCAGACGCTTAGTGCCTGAAGGTACCGAGGTGTATGCCCCCGACGAGGTCACTTTAAAGCGGGTTCAAACGGCCTTTGGTATCAATTCTCCGGAGGATATGCAGAGGCTTCACAAACTGGAGCTCCAGGCGATTGCCGCCCATATAGCCCAAGTACCGATGGGAGCCGGGCAACCGGTGGCTACATCCGAGCCGTCTACGACTGAGACAGCCATAACTAAGCTGTGGCGGATGAATGGTACTAGCGGAAGTAGTTCTTTTAAAGGGCGGCTTGGGATTTACGAGATCCTGCCCATGAGCCCGGCCATCCAAAAACACATTATTGGCGGCTCTGCCAGCGAGGCCATCCAAGATGAAGCCATAAAAGAAGGAATGGTGTCCATGCAAACTGACGGGTTTATAAAAGCTCTGCGTGGCCAGACCACACTAGAAGAGATAATGCGCGTAACTTCGGAAAGATAAATGGCTGATTTTGCCTACAGCGCCTTAAACCCAGAGGGCCGCAAGATTGCCGGTAATCTGAGCGCGGCGTCCCGCGAGGCCGCAGTGGCGGACCTGCGCCGACTGGGCAATAAACCCTTGACGGTACGCGAAGCTTCGAGCGGCGGGCTAAAGTTGTCTTTTAGACGGACTAAGAAAGTTAAGCTGCGGGATTTAGTGATATTTACCCGCGAGCTATCCACTATGACTAGCGCCGGAGTGCCGCTTCCCCGTGCCCTAGAGACTTTAGCCGACCAGACCGAAAATAAGTATTTTAAGCAGGTAATTACCGACATCAACCACAGCGTGGAGGGGGGAATGCCCCTGGCTGAGGCTCTGGCCAAGTACCCCCACGTCTTTTCGGAAGTTTACGTGAACATGGTGGCCGCCGGGGAAGCCGGCGGTATTTTGGATGACATCCTGCACCGTCTAGCTACTCAGGTTGAAAAAGACGCCGCCATCCGTAAGAAAATAAAGTCAGCAATGGCCTACCCAACAGTTATTTTGGCCATAACGGTCATCGCTTTTTTTGGAATTATGATTTTTGTACTGCCCCGCATCGGCAAGATAATAACCGATTTGAGCGGCGCCGGTACTCAACTGCCGATATATTCCCGCATTATGCTGGGAAGCAGCGCCTTTATGCAAAAATATTTCATTGCTGTTTTGATTATTGGGGCTCTGCTGGCCTGGAGCTTCCGCCACTATATCCGAACTGACAAGGGCAAGTATAGGTGGCATAGCCTTCTACTGAAAACCCCCATTCTGGGCAAGATAATCGTAAAGGTTGCCGTTGCTCGGTTTGCCCGGACCTTCGCCTCATTGATGGGTGCGGGGGTTAGCGTATTGGAAGCTCTGGAGGTAACCGGAAAGGCCGTCGGCAATAAAGTTATCCAAAAAGAGATGATTGCCATAGCCGAAGCTGTCAAAAATGGTCAGCCCTTAGGCAAACAACTGCTGCAGGCTAATTACTTTCCACCGATTGTCGGCCAGATGATGACCGTTGGCGAAGAAACCGGGAAGATAGATGAGATCCTGATTAAAGTCGCCGATTTTTATGAGGAAGAGGTCGATGCTGTCATCGATGGTTTGGCCAGCATCATAGAACCCATAATGATTGTGTTCTTGGGTGGTTTAGTCGGATTGATAGCCGCCTCGGTTATGGGGCCGATAGCTTCGCTGTCCAAAAACATCGGCGGCTAGGTTGTCCGCCGGTGTTAATCGCTTGACAGAATACCGCTCATGTTTATAATCAAGTGCATAGAACAAAGATTGTTCTCCAAGTATTGCAAATCTAAAAATTCATAAGAAGGGTGGGCTAAAAACAATGCTCTCAATTAGAAACAAATTAAGCCGCGGTTTCACCATCGTCGAGCTGCTTATCGTAATCGTGGTGATAGGTATTTTGGCTACTTTAGTCGTCACTACCTACAGTGGGATTCAACAAAAGACACGGGATACGGCTCGTAAAACTGATATTAGTGCGCTTCATGGCCAGATTGAGGCCTACCAAGCCGAGAGCGGCAAATATCCGACCCTGGCTAACATTAACGACATCGACTTCCGAACTGCTAATATGAAAGGTCTTGACCCGGCGGCGTTGCAGGACCCCAAAGGCACCGCCCAGACTTTGGAGGATGCCCCGGCCGCCAGCGTTTACTCATATGTCGCTACACCGGCCAACTGTGACAATGACGTAGGCGGTGACTGCACCGGCTACACCCTAACCGCAACGCTTGAAGCGGGCGGCACCTTCGTCAAGACAGCCTTGAACTAAGCCCCTTTCACTCTAGGCTTCAAAAAAACCGGAAAGAAACCAATCTTTCCGGTTTTTACTTTATACTTTTAAGCATAAGCATGGAACGCACAAGGCACGAAGGCTTTTCGATTATAGAACTGTTGGTAGCGATTGTTATCGGCTCGATAATGATTGGCGGGATTTCGTTGATAGTTACCTCCCATACCTATATCAGTCAAAGGGGCCGCGACCTAATTGTGGCCAATGCCTACGCTGAAAGGAAAGTGGAATCCCTGCGCAGCCTTGGCTTTTTAGGCCTAAATAACGGGGTTTCCGATATCACCAGCGAGCTGCCATCCGAACTCAATCCACCTCGTAACGCCCAGCTAGAGATTAGTGATGCCTCTAGCGGTATAAAAAAAATTAAGATTTCCCTTACCTATAATGAGCAGGGTGCCGTCCGCGACTACACATATACAACCTACATAGGAGAGCTTGGTGTCGGACAATATTAAAACTCACGACCGAGCTGGATTTACGATACCTGAGCTGGCTATAAGTATTTCGGTTTTGGGCTTTCTGCTGGTCGGTTTACTTGGTGCCTCTACTTACTACTTCTCGGTAATCACCCGCAATAGCGCGGTAGTAGAGATGACCGTAAACTCACAGAATCTACTCCGCTCAACCGTTGAGGAACTACGGTATGGCAGTGGCGTAAAGCAATCCAGCACGATTACCGATGCCAATGCTCCCCCCAGCGGCTGGAACACCAGCAATGATGATTTTGTAATTATTATTTCTGTGCCTGCCGTAAATTCTAATAATGA
>JBBDZV010000025.1:1311-3308 GCA_040900005.1 Saccharimonadales bacterium (SeqCode) | reverse complement strand
CTTACCACTAATCCGGTAAATGTTAGCGTCGCCCACCAGACCTGCCCAAATCCGGTCAATGCGACATACCCACAGCTCTGCGCTAGCGGCGAGAACGGGGTGCCGATCTCTATCCAAAACACGGCTCACATTTATGGCACCGTCAAAGCCAACAACCAAGTAAGCGGAACGGGCATGAGTGACCCCGGGCTGACCGCCAGCTCCGGCGTATCCGCCCAGGCTCTACCGGCTCATGACCGAGACGCCCAGCAGGCGGCCGTAGCCACCACAATTACTGGCTCAGCAGCTTCGTGTTCTGGAAGTCAGACCAGAAGCTGGGCCGCAAACACCAAAATCACTGGTGACGTTTCCATTAAAAATAACTGTGTGGTAACCGTCAGCGGCAATATATGGATTACTGGAAAGCTGGAGGTCGAAAATTCGGCTCAAATTATCGTGGCCGATTCTCTGGGGGCAACCAGACCCGATGTTATGGTTGATGGTCCAATCGGTGCCGTATTTAAAAATAGTGCAAAGTTAAAGTCTAACTCCACCGGCACTGGTTTCCGCATACTGACCTACTACAGCAAAGCTAGCTGCTCACCTGAATGTTCAGAAGTAACTGGTCAGGATCTGTATGATTCACGCAGTGAAACTACTATCAACCTGGATAATTCGGCAGAAGGGCCTCAAACAATTTTTTATGCCCGATGGACTAGAGTACTAATAAGTAATAGCGGTCAGATAGGTGCTTTGGTTGGTCAAACAGTTGAGCTTAAAAATAGCGGCACTATTACTTTTGGCTCAACGGTCGGGGGGGAAACTAGCCGATTTTGGATAATAGACACATACCGACGGGTATTTGATTAGACCAACAGACGTTAAGGCCAATCCTTGCCTGTTGGGCCGGTACTATCCTACCCCCTTAAATGCTATACTCATAAAGAGAAAAAGGATAAGCAGGTTATAAACGGATGGGGTTATTTAACTTTTACCACGATGAACCTTTGTTCGGCTTGGACATTGGCCACTCCTCCTTGAAAGTTATGCAGTTCGAGACCGTCAAGGGCAAAGCCCCGCGGGTTGCCGGTTACGGCTATAACAACTACCCAGCCGGGGCCATCGCCAACGGCGTAATTGTGAAGCCCGAGACCATAGCCCGGTCTTTACACGAGTTAATTAGCGGGCATTTAGTCGGTTCCATCTCCACCAATAAGATAGCTTGCTCCCTGCCGACCGCCCGCACTTTTAGCCGCCCTATGCGGTTGCCAGCCATGGATGAGAGTGATATTAGAGAGGCCATCCACCTTGAGGCTGAGCACTATATTCCGATTCCGATTGCTAACCTCTATATCGACTACGAAATTTCCCGTCAGGGCCCTGACGGCATAGATATATTGATGGTAGCCGCGCCCCGTAATATGGTAGACAGTTATGTACGGCTACTGCAATCACTGGAATTAGATCCGGTAGCTTTAGAACCGGCCATCAATGCGTCTTCGCGACTATTCAAGCTGGCTGACCCATCGCATAATCAGCCATCCCTGCTGATAGATTTTGGTTCGGTTGCTACAGATATAGCGGTTTTTGATCAAACCATGTTTGTAAACAGCACGGTCGCCGGCGGGGGCGATACTATGACTGGCTTGATTGCCAAAGCGCTGAGTATGGAGATGGGTGAAGCAGGAGAAATAAAAAGCAAATACGGTCTTAGCTACAGTGCTAAGCAGCCGGAAATTTTGACAGCTATCCAACCGATGCTTGATGCTCTCATACGTGAAGTGCGTAAGATAATGCGCTACTATAACGAACGAGCTGGTAAAGGAGGCCGCAAGCTGGTTCAAATCATCACCATTGGAGGGGGAGCCACCATGCCAGGCCTGAGTCAATATCTAACGAAGCAGCTGGACCTTCCGGCTAAGCTTTTAGATCCTTGGCAGCAGCTGGATTTCGGCCCCCTGCCCTCACCGGCCCCTATTGACCAGTCGATGTATATAACCGTTGCCGGGGAAGCTATT
>JBBDZV010000025.1:0-1211 GCA_040900005.1 Saccharimonadales bacterium (SeqCode) | reverse complement strand
GGTTTTCAAGTCTCATTCAAGAGATTGGCAAGATCATGCCCAACGGAACGATCCTTGGTTCGTTGAGCTTAAGTAAGGTCAATGGAGCCATAGATTTAAGCGCCAGCGCCAAAAGCTATAGCTCGGCGACTCAAATAGCCGTAAACCTAAATGACCCCAAAAACGGTATATTTTCTAAGGTGGATATCGTAAATATCAGCTGCGATAGCGGGGGGGGGACGTATAAATGTAATGCTACTCTCAAGGCTCTGTTTAGCCCGGCAGCCCGGACCAAGTTCCTCAGCGTGCCCTCGGCAGGAGGTAGCTCTTAATGACTGCTAAGAGACATAGGTTATTTTTGCTGGGGCTGTTAGGGCTGGCGGGGTTGGCATTTATCGTCATTTGCTTTGTAGGGATGTCGATGCTTAAAGTGAAGAGTCAAACTATGGTAAGTCTTAAGCTTCAAAATAAAATTGCCGATGGTCAGCTGTCTAATTTAGAAACCGCAAAGAAAGAAGTGCAGCAATATGCCTATTTCAAAGAGGTTGCCAAAACCGTGATCCCCAGCGAGAAGGACCAAGCCGCAACCGTGCTGGAGATTCTGCAGATTGCTAGCGAGGCCGGTATATCCATCCAAGGTATAACTTTTCCTTCTAGCAATCTAGGTGGTAGTTCGGCTGGCGCTCAAAGTGATGCTTCGACTGCCAGCCCCCAAAACGTTATTAGTCAATCTAAAGCCGTCAGCGGCATCCCCGGTCTATACAGCATCGAGCTAACAATTACCCCCGAGAGCGGACCACAGGTGCCGCCCACCAGACAGGTCACCTACCCGAAGATGCTTAGGTTCTTGAAAGGTATCGAGAACAACCGACACACCGCCCAAATAACTCAAGTAAATATCCAACCCCTGCCCGATGAAGGCGTGAACTTCACACTAAAAGTGCATGTATTTATAAAGCCATGAATAGCAAGCTAGACTTAAAATCCATTCGGCCAACTTTTAAAAAGTATACTGAGTCATTACGAGTTCATGCCGTCTTTATAGTCATTATCGGCGTTCTTTTGGTATACCTTTTAGTAGTATGGCGCATTAGCAGTTATGCCACCGCCGAACCGGATGTCGGGGCCGAAAATGCCGCCGTAGCCTCGATTCCAAAAATAGATAAAGATGCAATAGAGCAAATCCAGGCCCTCGAGCAAAATAATACCGAAATCCGCAGTCTCTTTAACAG
>JBBDZV010000024.1:0-6796 GCA_040900005.1 Saccharimonadales bacterium (SeqCode) | reverse complement strand
AAAGTAACCGGTGAGATTAAAAAGCAAGAGATTTACTTAGGCGACTACCCCTGGATGACCACGAGGGGTACTTTTGTGATTAATGGGGCTGAGCGAGTGGTCGTAAGCCAACTTATCCGCTCCTCCGGAGTATTTTTCACTGCTGACCCGCACGGCGGTGCCAACCTCTACGGAGCTAAAGTTATCCCCGTCCGCGGTGCCTGGCTGGAATTTGAAACATCCGCCGCGGGAATTTTGTATGTAAAGATTGACCGCAAGCGAAAAATTGCCGTCACTACCTTGCTTCGGGCTCTGGGTATGACTGAAGAAAAAATTAAAGAGTCTTTCAAGCATGTCGACAGCGGCCCGCAGAGTTATATTGACACTACACTAGAGAAAGATCCTACTCACTCATCTAACGAAGCTTTGATTGAAGTTTACCGCCGCCTGCGCCCTGGTGATTTGGCGACCGTAGATAATGCTCGTGGTCTGATTGAAAACATGTTCTATAATTTCAAGCGTTTTGATTTTGGCAAGGTGGGTCGCTACAAGCTGAACAAGCGGCTGGATCTTGATGTGCCCAATACCATAGATAACCGGGTTATGCGCATAGAGGACCTGGTGGCCATCATCGCTGAAATAATCAGGCTTAATATTACTCAAGACCCGGGTGATGAAATTGACTCCTTAGCCAATCGCCGAGTAAAACTTGTCGGTGAATTGGTTCAGCGCCAGTTCCGCATCGGTTTGCTGAGAATGGAGCGCAACGCCAAAGATCGTATGAGCATGAGTGAGATAGAGACCGTTACGCCCGCTCAGCTGATAAACGCCCGACCGGTTGTGGCGGCCGTGCGCGAATTCTTCGCTAGCTCCCAATTGAGCCAGTTTATGGACCAAATCAATCCCTTGAGTGAACTGGCGCACAAGCGCCGTCTTTCTTCTATGGGCCCCGGTGGACTCTCGCGAGAGCGGGCCGGTTTTGAGGTTCGTGATGCTCACGCCACTCACTATGGCCGTATCTGTCCTGTAGAAACTCCAGAAGGCGCCAACATTGGCCTGGTCTTGAACCTGGCCAGTTATTCGCGCATCAACGAGTACGGTTTCATCGAGACGCCTTATAGAAAAGTCATCAATGCTGTTACGGCCAAAGACTCCCCAGGTCACATTGCTTCTGTAGATCTAGAGGACGAAAAAGGCAAGGTCATAGTTAAAAAAGGCGTTGTTATTACACCGGCGGCCGCTAAGCGATTAGCGGCAGTGAAAAGCCGCTCAACCTGGCCTGTTAAGGCCAAGACCACAGACAAAATAATCTATCTAGATGCTGCTGAAGAGGATCAGGCTATTATCGCCGGCGCCGGTAATGAAATTGATAGAGACGGTTATTTTGTAGAGGACCGCGTTACTGCCCGTAACCGTCTACAGCCCGGCGAAGTCGATGCTAACGAGGTGACTCATATGGACTCCAGCCGGGCTCAAACCATCGGTTCCAGCGCCGGTCTAATCCCGTTTGTAGAAAAAAACTACGTCCTTCGGTCTTTGATGGGCTCCAACCAGCAGCGCCAGGCCGTACCGCTGATTAAGCCAGAAAGCCCTATAGTGGGCACCGGTATGGAAGCCTTAGTGGCCCACAATACAGGACAGTTGATAACTGCCGAAGCCGACGGGGAAGTACAGAAAGCTTCCGCTGATGAAGTAGTCGTAAAGTATAAAGACGGTAAAAAAGTAAGCTATGAGCCGGTTCACTTTACCCGCAGCAACGAAGGCAGTTCCATCAATCAGGTGGTAGTAGTCAACAGTGGTGATAAGGTCAAAGCCGGTCAATCCTTGATTGAAGGCATGAGCATAGCCGACGGCGAGCTGGCCCTTGGCAAGGATCTGCTAGTGGCCTTCATGCCTTGGGCCGGATATAACTTTGAAGATGCCATTATTTTGAGCCGCAGTCTGGTAGAGGACGATACCTTGACCTCTATACACATTGTCGATTACATGACTGAAGTCCGAGAGACTAAACTAGGGCCGGAAATCGTTACTCGTGACATTCCTAACGTCAGCGAAGAAGCCCTTCGACACCTAGACGAGGACGGAATTGTCCGCATCGGAGCAGAGGTCCACCCCGGTGATATTTTGGTAGGTAAGATTACACCCAAGGGCGAACAGGAACTTTCTAGCGAGGAAAGATTGCTGCGCGCCATCTTTGGTGAAAAGGCTAAAGAAGTTCGTGATACCTCCCAGCGGATGAGCACGGGCCGGCACGGTAAAGTAGTCGGCGTAAAGGTTTTCTCACGGGCTTCCGGTCACGAGCTGAAAGCCGGCGTCATTATGCAGATACAAGTCTTTGTGGCCCAAATGCGCAAAATTTCTGTGGGCGACAAATTAGGCGGTCGCCACGGTAACAAGGGTGTTATTGCCCGCATTCTCCCGGTTGAGGATATGCCGTTCAATGAAGACGGAATGCCTATGGACATCATCTTAAACCCGCTTGGCGTCCCTTCACGAATGAACATTGGACAGTTGTTTGAGACACACCTGGGTATGGCTGCTCGAGCCCTTGGCATAAAGGTTGCTAGCCCGGCATTTAACGGTGTCCCTAATGAGAAGATTCAGGAACTTTTGAAAGAAGCTGGCCTGCCCCAGGACGGTAAACAGCAACTTTACGATGGCCGAACTGGTAAGGCTTTTTCAGAGCGTACAACGGTAGGCAGTATGTACATAATTAAGCTAAACCACATGGTTTCGGACAAGATTCACGCCCGGTCCACCGGGCCTTATACCATGGTCACCCAGCAGCCGTTGGGCGGAAAGGCCCAAAACGGTGGCCAGCGCTTCGGAGAAATGGAAGTCTGGGCACTGGAAGCTTATGGCGCCGCCTATACACTGCAAGAAATGTTGACCATCAAGTCCGACGATGTCTACGGTCGTGCCAAGGCTTATGAAAGCATCATCAAAGGTACGGAAATCCAAGGACCGAAGATTCCAGAGAGCTTCAACGTACTTGTCAAAGAACTCCAGGGCTTAGGGTTGAAAGTAGACCTTCTGGCCGACAATAAGATTGTTGACGCCGAACAGGTTCTGGCGGAAAACATCAAGGACGAAGCCAAGAACGCTCCAAAAGAAGTTCCAGCTGAAGTGGTACCTCCAAGCGAGGTCACGGAAGATGCCGTAGCCGAAGAAATAATGCTGATGGGCGATGATGCTCCGATGCATATAGCTGAACCCGAAGAAGTACAAAAGGAGGCTGCATAATGCGCCAATACAACGCAGGTACCAACATTGCCGACTTTGATGCTGTGCGCCTGGCCATCGCCAGCCCGGACAATATGTTGGAATGGAGTCACGGCGAAGTTACCAAACCCGAAACCATTAACTATCGTACACAGAAGCCGGAGCGCGACGGTTTGTTCTGTGAGCGAATCTTTGGGCCGGTCAAAGACATCAACCCGCACGATGCTAAATATAAAGGTGTCCGTTCACGTGAGGCTGCGGTTGATAAGAATGGTGAGCTGGTAACCCGCTCTATCGTTCGTCGCGAGCGCATGGGGCACATTTCCTTAGCTTCGCCGGTCGCCCACATTTGGTTCCTTCGCGGTACACCAAGCGCCATGGGCTTGCTACTGGGCTTAACCGTCAAGAATCTTGAAAGGATTGCCTACTTCGCTAGCTACATTATCAAAAGCGCGGACGAAACCGCCCGCGAGAAAATTCTAGAAGATAGGGTAGCCGAATATAACGCCGCTGAATCAGCCATCAGCTCGCGCTATGAAGCAGAAGCCGGTAAAGAGGGGGCTAATGTGCGCGAACTGGCCGAAGCCCGGACTCGTGAATTGGAAGAATTGACCCGTGACTTTGAAGCTTTCAAAGTCCAGATTGAAGGCCTTGAAAAGTTCCGCCTAATAAGCGAGACCGATTACCGTGGCCTGCCTGATAACCTGCGCTCACTGATTAAAGTAGGAATGGGCGGCTCCGCCTTAAAAGAGCTTTTAGAAGAAGTAGATCTCGCAAAACTCATCAAGAGCCTATCCAAAGAGGCCGATGAAACCAAGGGCCAGCGCAAAAAGAAAATAATGAAGCGCCTGCGCCTACTGGAAAGCATGCAGCGGGCCGGCATTAAGCCATCAAGTCTAGCCGTCAGTGTTCTGCCGGTTATTCCTCCTGATCTTCGGCCGATGGTTCAACTGACAGGCGGGCGCTTTGCGACTTCTGACCTAAACGATCTATACCGCCGGGTGATTAACCGCAACAATCGCCTGAAAAAGCTCATCGATTTAAACGCTCCGGAAGTTATCCGCCGCAACGAACAGCGAATGCTTCAAGAAGCCGTTGATGCCTTGATTGATAATAACAGCGCCAGGTCTGGTCGGGCGGTAGCCGCTACCGGTCAAAGACGTCGTTTGAAGTCACTTTCCGATATGTTGAAGGGCAAGCAGGGGCGTTTCCGCCAGAACCTGCTAGGTAAGCGCGTAGACTATTCCGGCCGAAGCGTTATCGTCTCTGGTCCCGAACTCAAGATGCACCAATGTGGCCTGCCCAAGACTATGGCCCTGGAGCTCTTCAAACCCTTCGTGATTGGCCGTTTGATAGACCAGGAACTTGCCCACAACATCAGAAGCGCTACCCGGATGATTGAGATGAGTGATTCGGCCGTTTGGGACGCTCTGGACGAGGTAATCAAAGGTAAATACGTCTTGCTTAACCGTGCCCCCAGTCTGCACCGTCTTTCTATCCAGGCTTTCCAGCCGGTGTTGATTGAAGGTAAGGCTATACAGCTTCACCCTCTGGTTTGTAAGGGCTTCAATGCCGACTTTGACGGAGACCAAATGGCCGTACATCTACCTCTCTCCAAAAGAGCTCAAGCCGAAGCCAGAGACATTATGGCCGCTAATCGTAACCTACTAAAACCGGCAGACGGCTCACCGATTTTGCATGTCGAACAAGACATCGTTTTGGGCTGTTACTACCTGACCTATGAGCGCCACGCTAGTGAATCGAAAGAGCCAAAATCCTACAGTAGCTTGGAAGAAGTCATCATGGCCTTGGATGAAGGGAAGTTGACCCACCAGAGCCGGGTCAAGGTACCGTTTAGAGGCGAAATTCGTGATACTACCGCTGGGCGACTATTCTTCAACGAAATCTTCCCTGAAGATTTTCCATTCCAGAACGAGGCAATGACCAGCAAAAAACTGGACGCCGTTATGAGTAAAACTTACCAAAAGTACGGCCAGGATAAGACAGCCGAAATCGCCGACCACCTTAAAGACCTAGGTTTCCGTCACGCCACATTATCCGGCCTGTCAATCGGAATGGACGACTTTTCGGACCTCAAAGACTTACCCAAGATAGTTGATAAGGGCGAAAAGCGTGCCACTGAAATCAGTCATCAGTACTCCGAAGGTTTCATAACCGATGACGAGCGCTACCGACTGACTATAGAAACCTGGACGGATGTCGATTCGGAAGTTGAAGAGTCTCTAGCTAAACAATTTGCTACAGAAGACAATACTATGTCCATCGCCGTGGCGTCTGGAGCGCGTGGAAACTTAAGTCAGATGAAGGACTCAGTCGGTATGATCGGTATCCGTGCCGACGCTACCGGCCGTGCTATGGAGCTTCCCGTGCGGTCCAATTACAAATACGGCTTGAGCCCCTTGGAATACTTTACGGCCACTCGTGGTACCCGAAAGTCCTTGATTGATATTGCCCTTAGAACCGCTGACTCCGGCTATCTTACCCGGCGTCTAGTAGACGTCGCGCAAGATGTCTTTACTCTTGAGCAAGATGCCGAAGATCCAGGTTTACCCCTGTACCGCAGTGATTCAGTAGAGATTTCCATAGCCTTCGGCTCACGTCTAGCTGGACGCTTTGCAGCCGAGAACGTAAAACGCCATGTCAAGGCGGGGGAACTAATTTCCGCTGAGGCCGCCAAGGCTATCGAAGAAGACGAATCGATAGACGTTGTACGCATTATGAGCGTGCTGTCCTGCACTAGTGCCCGGGGCGTCAGTCGTAAGTCCTACGGCTTGGACCTGGCTACCGGAGAACTGGTTGCTAGTGATTACCCAATTGGTGTCATTGCCGCCCAGTCTATCGGTGAACCGGGTACCCAGCTGTCCTTAGACTCCAAGCACCGTGCCGGTGCCGTTACAGCTAGAGACGACGTGACCCAGGGTCTGACACGTGTAGAGGAGCTATTAGAAGTCCGCACGCCGAAAGGCCAGGCTTACCTAACCGATATCAGCGGCCAGGTAAATGTCTGGGAAGAAGGCGACCATTACGTGGTCCAAGTAACCGCTAAGGAACAAAAAGCTATCAAGCTGCCGCTAGTTGGACGCATATCTGCGGTCAATGATGGTGACGAAGTAGCTATTGGCGACAAGGTTGCTGCTAACGAAGACGGCAGCGAGTCCATTACCTCACCAATGGTCGGCAAAGTCAGTGTCAACGAAACTTCCGTGACCATAACCCCTACCGCCAAGAGCGTTGTTCGCTATGAAATACCGGGCTATAAGCAAATGCTGGTAACAGAGGGCGACGCTGTTGTGGCTGGTCAACGCCTGACAAATGGTTCCATCAACCTGCACGAACTTATCCGCTTGCAAGGTGTGGAAGCTACCCAGCGCTACATAATGAACGAAATCCTGTACATCTTTGCTAGCCAAGGCCAGACTATTGCCGACAAGCACCTGGAAGTCATCGTCCGGCAGATGTTTAGCCGCGTCCAGATTGAAGACGCCGGCGCTAGCGAATTCATTACCGGTGATATAGTCAGTAAACTGACAGTCATCGAAGCCAATGAAAAGTTGGCCAAGAAGAACAAAGAACT
>JBBDZV010000023.1:0-1104 GCA_040900005.1 Saccharimonadales bacterium (SeqCode) | reverse complement strand
GACGTAACTTCTGCCTTTACAACTCTCAACGGCTCATCAACTGCCAATGGAGCAGGTTCTGCTGCTACCTCTTTAATTCTCAATGATGCCACCAATTTTGATGTAGGTAACTATGTCAAGGTAGACAGTACAGATTGTGTAAGTGGAGTCAACAGCTGTTATGCTAAGATAACTGCCAAAGCAAGCAATACCCTGACTATCTCCCCTGCCATAACCTGGGCAGATACATCAACAGTTACAGAGGTCCATGTACCCGAAGTTGGAGGAACAAATACAGCCAGTACCCTAACCAACCGTTACGGAAGAGGTTACTTTATTGATGGCATAGCAACCGGGAACGGATCAACTTACTACACCGATAATTCCATTACATTTGGTGGGGGTTCAAAGATTACTGATTCTTCCGGCAAGCTCCAGCTCCAGGCTGGAGGGGCAACAGCCGGTGACGGAGGTAATGCTTCTATCTATTTTCTTAGTTCTGCTGGAACGGCCCGAGCTAGATTCGATACTACTATTTCCACTGTTACAACAACTACACTTGGCGATACAACAATCAGTAGTTCAACTACGATTAATAATACTGCTACCACTCCTGCCGCGGGTTCCAATACCCCAAGCACTACTATGACCGTAAGCTCCGCGACTGGCTTTAGCGTTGGAGATCAGGTTTTAATAGCTCAAGTTTTAGGGACTGGGGCAGGTAACTTTGAAAGAAAAGTTATATCTGCCATAAACGGAAATATACTTACATTTACTTCTGCAACATCAAATACCTATACGCAGACTGCTGCTGGTGCCTGCTCTGCGTCTAGCTCAAGCTGCGCAGAAGTCGTAAAAGTTTGGTTTTATGGCAACCTGACGGTAGCAAGTGGAGGAACATTGCAACCTCCTACCTTTAGTACGAGCACAGGTACGGGGGGATTACTTGTTATCCATGCAACATCTATCACAGTTAATTCCGGAGGGACAATAACGACTTTTGGAAAAGGACTTCCTGGAGGAACAGGTGCCACTTCCGCAAACGTCGCCGGTGGCAATGGTTGGGGGCCAGGAGGAGGTGTCGGCGGGGGACCGAACGGGTCAGCCTCGGGCGGTAGCGGAGGA
>JBBDZV010000022.1:0-1107 GCA_040900005.1 Saccharimonadales bacterium (SeqCode) | reverse complement strand
GGGCTCTCTACGATTACAAGATTTCTACTCATATATACGATGGTGTAGTTTAGAAGGCTTTCTTTTTATATGCAAACTAGGCGCGCTGTTTATCAATAAGTAAGCCTACGCTAAAGACTGTATTTATACAAACAAGCTTAAACTGCCAGCCACTGGCCGCCGCCAGCCGGGCGGATATAGCCGGAAATCTCCAGCATCGTTAGGGCGCTGGCCACCACTGGCCCCGTAAGGCCAGCGGCTTGAGCCAGGTCTTCCTGGGCGCTGAGACCCTGTCGTATCAGCTGTAAAACCTTTTCTTCGTCGCCTGAACCGCGGAAAGGTTTAGGCCGGATCTTATCTGTCGATTTGATATTGAGAGTGAAAAACACATCATCTACATCAGTAACGGGTACTGCCCCGCTCTTTATCAGGTTATTGCAGCCGACGGATCCGGGACTGGTGATATTGCCCGGTACAGCCATTACGGTTTTACCTTGAGCTAGGGCGAATTGGGCGGTGTGCAGGCTACCACTGTTTATGGCCGCCGCGGTAATTAGCAGGGCGTCGGATAGGCCGCTGACGATGCGGTTTCTAGCGATGAAATTCAGCTTGAAGACTTCGGAGCCCGGGGCATACTCGCTAATCAGTGTGCCGCCGCTGTCGGTTATCTGTCGGGCTAAGTTCTGATGGGCGGCTGGGTAAATCTTATCAAGACCTGTCGGCAGCACAGCCACAGTGCGGCCGCCAGCTTCCAGGGCTACCTGGTGGGCTATCGAGTCTATACCATAAGCTAGACCGCTAATGATTATGACCCCCGTTCTAGCCAGTTGGCCGGTAATCTCGGTGGTCACTTGTCGGCCGTAGGCACTGGCCTTCCGGCTACCCACTATGGCTACTTTGGGACAGTCGAGCCACTCCGACATAGGGCTCCCGGTCCAGAATAATTGCTTGGGGGCGTCAGGAATATTCTTTAATATCTGAGGGTAATCAGAATCATCGTGCTTAAGGCTATTGACATTCATAAGAAAATATTAATAAGCATTGACACTATGTCATTTTCTTGCTAAAATTGCAACTTGTAAGTTCCAAGCTATGGTTCTTACGCACCTTATACCCCCCATTTCTAAC
>JBBDZV010000021.1:0-7026 GCA_040900005.1 Saccharimonadales bacterium (SeqCode) | reverse complement strand
CTCTGGGTGACTATCTGGGTTCGGCTGCCACTAATACCCTACTGTTTGGTATATTCACACTGATAAATAACGGTGAAATAGTAGGCGATAGGTATTTAGGATTTACTCTTTTGGTAATTATAGTGGCCACAATCAGCTTTTACCTGATGACCCGTAGCGGTAATCTGGGCCGCAGAAGCGGTGCTATGCTTTTAGGGTTTTATATTGTTTTCCTGGTGGTGGAGGCCAGCCGGGCCATATAAAGCATAAGATAAAAAAGTAGATTGGCTTTAGCAGCATTCAACTATCTCATACCAGCAATTTTTGAACTATCGGTGGTGGTGTCGCTTGAGCTTGGCAATTTCCAGCCGTACGGCGCTGCGCTGGAGCAGGTGCTTGGCTTCTTCAATTGCGGCTTGGCTGCCGGCGGTTTCGACCATCTGCTCGGCTCGCTTCAGAGCCTCTGTAGCCTCTTGCTCACTGACCTCTTCAGGAGTGGTAACATCATCAGTAACCAAGCGGGCGCTGGTGCCATCTATTTCTATTACTCCGCCAAAAACGGCAAAATGTTCCATTGACCGCTCGGAGTCTCCGACTTTACGGCGGATACTCAAAACTCCCGGGGCGGCGGCCGAAAGTAGGGGCATATGATCGCGGAAAATAGCTATGACACCGGATTTAGTGGGCACCAGCACTTCGTAAACATCTTCATCAAACCTTAGGCCGTCGGCGGAAATAAGCTGGAACCTCATCTATTTTTTGTCCTTAACCTGATCGATGGCGCCTTTCATATAAAACGCTTCTTCGCTTTTATTGTCGTGCTTGCCCTCTAGGATTTCCTTGAAGCCGCGGATAGTTTCTGCGAGGGGAACATAGACCCCGGGGATGCCGCTAAAAATTTCGGCGACGTGGGCTGGCTGGGTCAAAAAGCGCTGGATGCGCCGTGCTCGGTTGACTAATTGTTTATCATCGTCGGACAGTTCTTCCATGCCAAGGATTGCAATGATGTCTTGGAGATCTTTGTAGCGCTGCAACACCCGCTGGATTTCGCGGGCAACGTTATAGTGTTCCTCGCCAACGACCTCAGGATCAAGGATGGTGGAGTTAGAGTCCAGCGGGTCTACGGCCGGATAAAGCCCTAGCTCTGTCAAAGCCCGGTTCAGAACCACCGTGGAGTCCAGGTGGGCAAAGGTGGTGGCTGGGGCCGGATCGGTGAGGTCGTCGGCGGGAACATAGACTGCCTGGACAGACGTAACTGAACCTTTACGAGTGGAGGTAATCCGTTCCTGCAAAGCACCCATCTCGGTGGCCAGGTTGGGCTGATAGCCCACGGCACTGGGCAAACGACCAAGTAGCGCCGAGACTTCGGCGCCGGCCTGAATGAAACGGAAGATATTATCGATAAATAGCAGGACGTCGCTACCGGAGTCTCTGAAGCTTTCGGCAATAGTTAAGCCCGAAAAGCCGACCCTCAATCTGGCGCCCGGCGGTTCGTTCATTTGCCCAAAGACCAGGGCTGTCTTATCAAGTACCCCGGACTCTTTCATTTCATGATAAAGGTCGTTGCCTTCACGGGTCCGTTCGCCGACGCCGGCGAAGACCGATTTCCCTTTATGGAACTTGGCAATATTGTTTATCAGCTCTTGAATTAAAACAGTCTTACCAACCCCTGCGCCGCCGAAGAGGCCTACCTTACCACCTTTGGTGATGGGGCAAATTAGGTCGATTACCTTGATACCGGTTTCAAAAACTTCAATTTTGCCACTTTGGTCTTCCAGTGAGGGTACCGAAGCGTGGATAGGGGCGCGACGAGCGTCTTTAAGTTCAGGTTTTCCGTCAATCGCCTGGCCCAGAACGTTAAACATCCGTCCCATGGTAGCGTCTCCGACCGGAACGGCAATAGGACTATCCGTGTCAGTTACAGCAGTTCCGCGCTTGAGGCCGTCGGTTGGTCCCAGCGATATGGCCCGCACCGAATGTCGGCTAAGATGCTGCGCCACTTCCAGCACCAATGGACCTTTGTCAGTATCTGCGGATAGGGCGTTATAGATAGCCGGCAGGTGACCCTCAAACTCGACGTCTACCACAACCCCGACTATCTGGATGATTTTGCCTTTTTTAGTCTTGGTCACCGGTTTTTCGGATGTTGCCATTTTAATAATGTCCTTTCATTTAACTTACCGCTGCCACTCCGCCGGTAATCTCGGCCATTTCAGCAGTTATAGCGGCTTGCCGGGTAGCGTTTAATTCTAGGGTCAAATCTTCAATCAACTCCCCGGCATTGCGGTTAGCGTTATTCATAGCCAACATGCGCATGGCGTGCTCCGATGCGGCCGATTCCACTCGTCCCCGAATAAGCAACGACTCCAGGTATAACCGTACAGCGCTCTTCATAACTTCCTCGGTAGAAGGTTCAAATTCATAGACTACGGCATCACGGGCGGACTCCTCCGGTTGCGAGTCACTATCAATTGGCAGCATCTGTAGCATCTGTACCTGCTGGATTAGCGTTGATTTAAACTCAGTGAAGATCAGACTGACGTGATTGAAAGGAATGCCTTGCAGACCATGGGTGATGGTTTCCATAACTGGTGCAAAGACGTTGATGTCAGGCGAATCAGCCACATCTTCGTATTCACCGATTAGAGTAATATCGCGCAGGCGTGAAAAAAAACGAGCCCCTTTACGCCCAAATACAATTACCGATATCTTGACGCCAGCCTTTTTATCTTCAGCAAAGGCTCTTAGGGTCCGGTTGAGAACGTTGGAGTTGAAGGCTCCGGCCAACCCTCGGTCGGAAGTGAAGATGATGTAAAGTTTGGAATTAACTTGGCCAGCGGCCAAATATGGATAATTTTGGGCGTCGGCGACACCAGCAATCTTGCGGACGATTGATATAGCGGCATCGCTATAGATACGGGCTTTGACGGCGGCTTCGGAAACCCTCCGCATCCGGCTGGCTGCCACCAGCTCCATAGCTTTGGTTATCTGCTTGGCGTTTGCGATGGACTTGATACGGCGCTGTAATACTTTAGCCTGGGCCATAGCTACTTCTTCCTAGCCCCTTCATGCCGGTACTCGCGGGCGATACTTTGAGCGGCAGTTAGAATCTGTTCTTTATGCCTGTCCGTCAACTTCTCTCCCTTTTCCAGTTCGGTTGAGAGCTTTGGAAACTTTTGTTCAATATGAATTAGAAGGGCGCTTTGAGCGGCCTTAATATTGTCTGGGGGGAGGTTGTCGAAGGCCCCCTCCACTGCGGCCAGGACACTAACAGTCTGCTGCCAGACACTCAGTGGAGAATATTGGGGCTGTTTTAGTATTTCGGTCAGCAGGCAGCCGCGGCTCAAACGAGCTTGAGTATCGGCGTCCAGGTCGCTGGAGAACTGGGAAAAGGCCGCTAATTCCCGGAATTGGGCTAGGTTGAGCCGCAGATTACCGGCAACACTGCGGATAGCCGGTGGTTGGGCGGCTCCGCCGACCCGTGAGACGGAAAGGCCCACGGATATAGCCGGACGGATGCCTTGGTAAAAAAGATCGGTCTCCAGATAAATCTGGCCGTCGGTTATAGAAATGACGTTGGTTGGTATATAGGCGCTGACGTCCCCGCTTAAAGTCTCGATGATAGGCAGGGCTGTTAGGCTGCCGGCTCCTAGTGCATCAGATAGTTTGGCGGCTCTTTCCAGCAGACGGGAATGTAGGTAGAAAACGTCTCCCGGGTAGGCTTCCCGGCCGGGTGGGCGGCGCAGCAGCAACGACATCTGTCGATAGGCAACGGCGTGTTTAGAAAGATCGTCATAGACTATCAAGCCATGCTGTTTATTATCACGGAACCATTCGCCGATGGCACAGCCGGCGTAGGGAGCCAAGTACTGCAAGGAAGCCGGGTCGGCCGCTGAAGTCGCCACGATAACCGTCTGGTCCATGACGCCCTCGCGCTTCAGTCGCTCGGCCAACCGTGCGATACGGGCATTTTTTTGGCCAATTGCTACATATATATTAATTACGCCGGTTTTCTGTTTGGTCTGGTTGATCATAGTGTCTACGGCAATAGCGGTTTTACCCGTTTGACGATCTCCGATTAGCAGTTCGCGCTGACCACGGCCGATAGGCACCATAGCATCTATGGCCGTTATACCAGTAAGCAAGGGTTCGTGAACACTCTTGCGTTCAATAACACCCGGGGCAGGGCGCTCAATTTTTCCGAGGGTTTTGGCTTTAATCGGGCCCTTGCCGTCCAGTGGGCGGCCCAGGGGGTCAACAATTCGCCCCAGAAGTTCCGGCCCGACCGGAACCGATAGGACTTCGCCGCTCAAATGAACCCGGGCTCCAGCTTTAACCTGGCGTTCATCTCCGAGCATCACAGCCCCGACTTCATCTTCCATAAGGTTCAGTACATAGGCCGTTATCGGTTTGCCGTCAGTGCCTTCAATCTCAATCATTTCGGAATAACCGACTCCACGCAGGCCGTAAATCCAGGCTACGCCGTCACCTACCCGAGTTACTATGCCGGAGGACCGTTCGTCACCGCTATCACGCAACTGAGCAATCGCTCGCCGAACCTCGTCGGCTAAGGACTTAACATCAAGATTGGTAGAACTCATTTCCCAGCCCCCCTTTCAGGCTCAACGACAGTCTTGTTCCTGCAAATGGCGTACTGCTCGTCACCGTATCCTAGGGGTACGCTTCCTCGCCTGACAGCCATTTTCGGCCGCCAATACTGTCGTTTCGCTTTACAAAATCGGGTTGGGGCATGAGTTCTGGCCACTAGACACTCCTCTTTATATCAGTCAGTAATTTACGGGCGGTCTTATCCCACGCATGTTTGGCCGTTTCTATCCGGACACCGGCCAAAACCTCCGGATCAACCACTTCATTCAATGTGACTCGGTCCACCTTAGCAGCTTTCTTGACGTTCGAGGATATTTGACGCCGCAGGTTAGGTGTTAGTTGGTGGGCGCTTATGACAGTAGCCACGGCTACTGCGCCACGATTCTCTAGTTCGGCCGCGATATCGGTAATTAACGGCTCGGCATCGCTGGCGCGCTTAGTGGCCAGCAGTACGGCGGCAAGCTGTTTGGCAAGCCGGCGCGGGCTACGGCCAGCCAGCAGTTCATCGACGGCGTACCGGGAGAGGGCCCGGCGACTGATATAGGTCATTTTGCTACCTCATGGGCGGCTCTAGATATCAAAGCTGCATCTTTTTTCGGGTCAACCTTTTCTTTGATTACTTTCTCAGTCGCCAAAATCACTAGATCGGTGAGCTCGGTTTTTAGCTGCTCGCGGAGGCGGCGACGTTCCTGCTCGATTATAGTCTCAGCTTCTTTTAAGATGCGGGCGGCTTGTTCCGCACCAGCGGCTTCGGCATGGTCGATTATTTCCCGGGCCGTTGTCTGGGCCGAGGCTAAAGCTTCATCGGCTTGACCACGAGCTTGCCTAAGCAGTTGTGCGGCTTTAGCTTCGGCCTCCTGTAAGGCCGCCTCAGTCTCTTTAGCGTTCACCAGGCTATTTTCCAAAGTTTCACGACGGCTCTCCAAAGTGGCGACCAACTTAGGAAAGACATACCGGCGCAAGATTAAAAGAACCAGCGCAAAAGTTACCAACTGGAAAAGGAATTCTTTAAGGTTTAATCCCAATGCTGAAATACCACCGGTGGCGGCTTGGTCAGACTCGGCAAATTTTACACTCAAATTAAACAATAGCTTGCTCCTCTTGAAACTCTTAGCTAGTAGTAAATACGATCAAAAGTACAAAGGCCAGGACGGCGTCTACTAGACCGGCCATAATGAAGGCGGCGGACAATACTTTGCCCTGCATTTCCGGGTTACGACCGATGGCACCGACGGCTGAAGCGCCTATAAGACCTACGCCGATAGCTGGGCCAATAGCCCCCAAGCCGATAGCGATTCCTTTAACTAATGCTGGGTCGATTTGTTCCATTTTACTTCTCCTTATTTTAGTTAACTTACGGTTTGCAAACGGCGCTTGGGAGTTTTGGCCGCTTCTTCCCGCTTTGGCTCATGGTGCTCATCACTACTGGCCGTCGCGATTGCTAGGTAGGTAGTGGTCAGCATCATGAACACATAAGCCTGGATGGCCGAGAAGAAAATTTCCAGGAGCATGACCGGCACAGTTGCCGCCCACGCAAAATTACCGGCGAGGTTCCCAATAGCGTGCAGTAGCACCTCGCCCGCGTAAATCACTCCGAATAATCGCATAGATAAGGTGATAATACGCAGCAGCTCGCCAAAGACCTCATTTATACCAATAAAAAGATTTACGGGGTGCCAGAGAGGACTCTTGAAATAGTGCTTGAAATGGCCGCGCAGCCCAAGTTGGCGGAGTGCATAAAACTGCACCAAGCCAATGGAAAGTATAGCCATAGCCAGCGTGGCGTTCAAGTCGGTAGTGAAGGCTCTAAGCAGGGGCACATTCTGTCCGCCGGTTTGGGCCGTGATAGTACCGACACCGGGCAGCAAGCCCGAAAGGTTGGTAAAGAATATAAACATAAACAAGGTGGCCAGTAGAGGCAAGTGTTTTAGGGCTTTTTTACGATTGCCAAAACTGTCTATGGCCACAGAAAGGATGAAGTCCACTAGCACCTCGGTGTAATAGGCTAATCGCGAGCGGGGGTGCAGCTGGCTGAAGAGAGCCGCCAGTGCCAAAATCGACAGGGTAAAAACTGCCATAATAGCTCCGAAAAGGATGGAATTTGTAATAGGGATTGGTCCAAAACTAAGCAGAGTTTCTGAAGACAGCGGGGTGGCTTCGGCGGCAAAAAAACCACCTAACACTGGCTACCGCCGAACATACCTCGCTTAAGCGCGGGCAAGCTTGCGCTGGCTGCTAAAACTTTCCTATTACCCATATAATTAACCCCATTATAACAGATGTGGCTAAGAAGTTCCAAAATAAGCCTGAGACCATGCCCATTACTTAAGCTATACTGGGGAAAGTAAGCCTTGGGGATAAGGATGGAGACTGCTCAAACCCAACCGTCGACCATACTGGTCATATTCGGCGTTACCGGTGATTTATCTCACCGCTATC
>JBBDZV010000020.1:0-7144 GCA_040900005.1 Saccharimonadales bacterium (SeqCode) | reverse complement strand
GAACCGGCAACCTAGTGCTTAACAGGCACCCGCTCTACCATTGAGCTACTCCGGAATAACAGATTGATTATAGGCGACGTGCCTTCTATGCGTCAATTAATCCGTCGTGCATTTTGTTCTGCTATCATCAAGGAATGAGTAATATTCCTTTGAGTTCGCAAAAAGTAAAAGAAACGGTTGCGGTCAGCAGGTTAAGCCAAACTAAAAGAAGCGTGCTCCAACGCTTTCCCCTTTTATTTACCCTGTTGGTTACTTTCGGAGTAGTAGCAACCTTCTATGGGTTTGAGCGACTGATTGACCGGGTAGAGTTTATGGCCGACACCCCCTAATATTGTTGGGGGTAGGCGTGCTGACTTTGATATTCACGGGTACTCTCTACAAGAAACTAGGGTGAATCACATCCTTGAAATGACGGCTCTGGCCTCGGTAATTGCATCCTCTTGGCTGTCGAATATATTGTCTAGGACTACTATCTTATCATTTTGTTCAATGCACGAACGCCAGCCATCTGGCTCTTTATGAAGCGTAATCTTGGTCATTTGAGCATCTCCCTTAACTTCCGTAGCTATCATCTCTGATAAGTATTAGGCTTTCCGTAAGATTTCCGACACTTACTAATTCAGCTGGCAAATGCTTGTTAGAAACCTAACAGCCTAAGACAGGCGGCGGTGCTATTGTTAAATTACATTAACCAAGGGGGATATATGAGTGTATTTGACGATTTAGAAGATAAGAAGGACGAGGTGGAAAATAAAGCTCATGAAGCTAAGGGACGTATAGAGCAAAAAGCTGATGACATGTCTCAAGAAGCCGAAGACAAGGTGGACTAATGGCAACTACTATTTACTATGATAAATTCAAAACTATCCGACGGAATTTAAACAGCAGCTTTTTTCATAGCAAGGCTATGGGCGACATTAGGTAACGAGTTAGTAAGGTGCGTCAGGTGATTTAAAACGCTTGTGAATAAGCGTGGTACAATTACGGGGTAAAGTAAGAGGTACCAAAAATCATGGAACCCGATCAGAATAAAACCGCAACAGCAACAGCGCCGCCGCCAGCTCCTACCAGCGCACCGGCCCCAACTACTCCGGAGGCACCAGCGCCGCCGGTGGCCCCAACGAGTGCACCGGCCGCTGGAAAAAACTCCTCAATGCGGTGGCTCTTGATAGTCCTGGCTGTTGTGGCCTTGGGCGCAGTAGCTGCCTTTCTATTCCTTTAGAATAAGCTGAAGGTTAAGCTGAGTATTTGTCGTTCTTTTGTTTTTTCTTGATTTCCGTCAGCCGGGGGATAAAAGATTGGGCGGCCCCATCCAGGCCCAGGACCTTCAAGGCTCCTATTAGAACATATAGCCGGTCCACCTCCCGCTCTACAACCTTAGGGCTGTTCTCTACTTCTTTGAAAAAAATTTCCACCTTGCTGACCAGCCATTTTTCTTCGCTGGCTTTGAGCTGCTTGGGCGCCATGTCGGTTTTTAAGCTATTGCCCGACTTGATGACCTCCAGCGAACGGGCTGACCTATCACGCTTCTTCAAGTGCCCTCTTTTTATAAGGCTGTTGACGTGGAGGCTAACCGTCGCCACCGAGGTGTAATTAAGCCCCTGCATAATTTCCCGGTAGCTAGGGCTGTAGCCGTGAGCTGCTATGAACTGCTCTATGAAGCTAAGCAGTTCTCTTTGTTTTTTGGTCGGCCGTACCTGCGTTGCTGGTTCATTCATCCCGTTAGACCTCACTTAACTTTCTACTGTTGGTTAACGTTTGATAAACAAGAATGCGTTCAATCGTCATATTAACCACGTTGGTTTCTTGAGGTCTAACGGGATTCATCGCCGAGCTCGCGGTTTCTTGTTAACCCTATAGCGCTCCGGGAATACCCAAAAACGGTACCAGAAATAATTCCAGACTGTAAAGAAGCCGGCCGATACGAATTGGCCGATATAAGGCGTGAGCCCCATAACCCTCAAGCCGTAAACTATGAAGTAGTCCAGAATGAAATTAACCAGCGTTATAAATATGTACCGGCCGGTAGTGTCGCCTAAATGGCCTTTCAGATGCGGATTCTTAAATACCCAGTAACGCTGCAGCATGAAGTTAACTGTCCAGCCTACTAGGTTAGATGCCAGCTTAGCCCACCATAATGACCATCGCAGACCGGAATAGCATATAAAGAATACTAAGTAGCCGCTCCAAAAATAGGCGCCGCCGCTTATCAGATATTCAACAAATTGTATTGTTCGGCTACGTCTTGCCTTTGCTCGTTTCGCCATCACGTTTTCAGCCTATCTGCCAGTATAACAGGCGCCAGAGCTATGCCTGCCAGACCCCACCAGAGCAAACTCACGGTGTCATCGGCCCAAGCGTGTGAGACCAGGTTAATGAAAGTAATACCGACCCAGCTGGCTAGCAACACGCGGACCAAATCAGTGTGTTTTCTCTGCCATAACTGGCGAATTACTCCTGCGTTAAGGGCCAAAAACAGTAGCAATCCGGCTATGCCCACTTCTTGGCCGGTTTGCAGAAAATAGTTTTCGGAGATACGGGGTTTGGCCTCACTATTTCGGACTGAAGCCGGACCGGCGGTACCAGGACCGCCGCCCAAGGGCTGATTAACGATATCCGACACTCCGTTTTTGAGTGATTTAATCCTAACCTCATTAGAGGTCTTGGGCGAAGTCGACTGTTCGCTGGTATGCAGTATAAAATCGTCAAAAGAGTCGTTGTTTCGGATTGTATATACCATGCCGGTTATAAGCAAACTGACAGCGATCAAGGCAATTGCCGCTTTTCGGCGAGCCCCCGAAGTCCCTAGTGACATATAGGTTACGACTGCCAGCGCCAGCCCAGCCCCTATCCAGGCGCTTCTGGACTGGCTAAGAAACAGCGTTGTGCCGGCAGCTAAAACAGCGACCGCCAGCAAGCTTCTCTTTTTGCGCAACGTCGCCACAACTGTCGGAATAACCAAAGCCATATAAGCTCCCAGCGGGTTTGCGCCGCGTAGAGTAGACTGTATGCGCTGGTAGTCCAATCTATTGTCTACCGTCTGGTAGGCTGGAATGGTGTCCGCGCCGTATCCGAAGTGCTTCAAAAAATCCAAGGGCAGGATCAGTTTCTGGGCCAGGCCGAAAGTCACAACGACAACGGCCGGTAAAAGCAGTATCTTCCTCCAGTTACGGTAAAGAGCGGGAGTCAAAGCGGCCAAAAGATAGCAAACGATGAAAAAACCGACAAACCGCAGATTAATCAGCAACGAGTAGGTAAACGCTTCCGAATTCACCCTGCCAGCGGCCAGCGCCCAGGCCCCACGGCTTAAATAAACCAGTATGTAAATCAGGTATAAGCGGACCAGCCAGGAAGTCTTTAACCACTGTCTTAAGCTCGGCTGGCGCCAAGCCAGCCAAAGTGTGGGCCCTGCGATAAGGACAATCGCTGCTTCTTTCCAAACACGCCACAAATCTAGGTGGCCGGTATTGCTGCCGGCCCAAGTCGTAAAGAAAGCGTGGAACGGTAGGAGTGCCAAAATAGCCGCGACCATCCACGATAAATTAACGGCCAGTCTCGGAACAGTAGTGGGAGCTTTCATAAATGCTACAATTTAGTATAGATGAAAAGCAACTCTTCCCTTCTATACAGTTGTATTTTAGTTGTGGGAGATTTTTTAGCGTTGGTTGCGGCCTTTGTTGTTGCTTATCTTATAAGAGGTCGCTTTAGCGATGTACCCGTGGCCCACCCTATCCCAGCAGGTGAATACGTCCAGGCTTTTTGGCTGCTTCTGCCATTTTGGATATTGGTATTCGGCATGCTGGGTCTTTACGCCCGAAATATCTACGAGAAACGATTCCATGAAATGGGCCGTTTGCTGGTCGGATCATTCATCGGGCTACTTTTTTTAACTAGCTATGCCTACGCCTTTGATACACCTTTGTTCCCTTCCAAGCTGGTTGCGGTGTACGGTTTTGTCCTAGCCTTTATCTTTTTAGTCCTGCTTCGCAGCCTGGTGCGCTTTGTCAGAAGCCTATTATTCTCTTACGACATCGGCATAACTAACCTCCTGATAGTCGGCAATACCAAAATGACGGACGAGCTGGTGGAGTCACTATCAGACTCCCGTGGTTCCGGTTACCGGATTGTTGGCATAGTCACGGATCACCACGAACCAAGTTCACGTTACCGCGGTCTGAAAGTTTTTCAGTCATTTGAGCAAGCAGTTAAAAAGCTGCGGGACAGTGACATCCACGCCATCTTTCAGACGGAACTTTACCCGTCTAACCAAAAGAACGATGAAATACTGGAATATGCCCAGACTCACCACATCGCTTATCGCCTGACACCTGGCAACGGCGAATTGTTTATGGGGAAACTGGATGTGGAACTCTTTAGGGCGGCCATTCCTACCATCTCCGTCCATCAAACCTCCCTGATTGGCTGGGGGCGAGTCATCAAACGTGTTGCGGATGTTTTGCTGAGCACGGTGTCCATAACGATAGCTCTGCCGTTCATGTTTGTAATCGCCATTTTGCAGAAGGCTTTTAGTCCCTTATCGCCGATATTTTATAAAGAGGCGCGCCTTACCCGCTTTGGTAAGCCAGTTAACATTTATAAATTCCGGAGCTTGAAAAGAATCTATAGCGGCCTGACACCGGAAGAGGCGTTCCATAAAATGGAGCGACCGGAGCTCATAGAGAAATACCGGTCTAATGGGGACCATATCTCCAATGATCCACGCATTACTCGCTTCGGCCGTTTCCTGCGCCGGGCCAGCCTTGATGAATTACCCCAACTTTTTAACATACTAAAGGGTGATATAAGCTTTGTAGGGCCTAGGGCCTTGCAGCCCAACGAACTTGAGCAGTTTGGCAAGAAAGATTTGATACTGGCCGTAAAGTCGGGACTCACTGGGCTTGCTCAGGTATCTGGGCGCCGCGATATTAGTTTTGAAGAGAGACGGAAGTTAGACCTTTTCTATGTCCAAAACTGGAGTTTATGGCTAGATATCAGCATTTTGATAAAAACCATCCGAGTAGTCCTAAAGCGTCACGGGGCACGTTGAGTATGTTTTTCGTAAATCACGAGGTCGGGTTGAGTGCAAGGAGTGAACGAGAAGCAGAAGGAAGCGTATAAAAATACGATGACGGAGCATCGCAGTTCACGACACAGCAATCAGTCCGAAAGTTCCAGCAGAGTTGACGGCTCTGCCGGTAAGCAAGTTGGGACGGCTCTTGGTTTACGGGTGGCTATCGTCTGCGACTGGCTTATGGGCACCGGCGGTGCCGAACGCGTCGTCTTGGAGCTACACCAGATGTACCCCGAAGCTCCTATTTACACCTCCCAATATGATCCTGACCCGAAGATATGGTACGGCGATAAGTGGTTTAAGGACGCCGATATCCGCACCGGCTGGCTCCAAAAACTGCCCAAATCCCTCCGGAAGTTTCTGCCGGTATTACGGGCTTGGACTTTTAGTCGGCTGGATTTACGTCAGTACGACTTGGTGATTTCTTCCAGCGGGGCCGAGGCTAAAGGTGTAAAGACCGCTCCCAATACAGTCCATATAAGCTATTGCCACGCTCCAACCCATTATTACTGGACGCGTTATAAGGATTATTTGAGGCACCCGGGGTTTGGATTGCTTAACCCCCTGGCCCGCCTGGGCCTCAAGCTGCTGGCCGGGCCAATGCGGCGCTGGGATAAAAAAGCCGCCGGGAGGCCCGATCACTTAATAGCTAATTCTTCTTATACGCAGAGCCAGATAAAGAAATATTACGGACGGGATTCGATCGTTATCCATCCTCCGGTAGATATTGAGCGCTTTAAATTACTTAACAAGTCAAGTATTTTTCGTAGCGGCTTTGTTACCGCTGGCAGGCAGACACCATATAAACGGATAGACCTGGCGGTTAAGGCCTGTACTAAGCTGAGCTTACCTTTGACTGTCATAGGGAATGGCCCCGAACATCAAAGATTAATAAAAATGGCCGGGCCCACGGTTAAATTTATGACAGGTGTATCGGACCGGGATATGCCCCTTCACTTCCAGTCGGCCGAAGCCTTTATATTTCCGGCAGCCGATGACTTTGGCATTGTCGCGGTGGAAGCCTTAGCCGCCGGAATCCCAGTTATAGCTTACGGCGAAGGCGGGGCCACCGATTATATCGACTCTAAGACCGGTGTCCTTTTTAAGCCCCAGACCGCCGAGACGCTTTCAAAGGTTTTGGAGGATTTCAGCCCGCAGGCTTTTAGGCCGGAGGAAGTCCGGGCCAAATCCCAGGAATTTTCTCCCGAGGTTTTCCATAATAAAATCACTAAGTTTATTGCTTCCGTCCGATCCGACAGTAATTAGTTGTTTCTACGTTTTAAGAAGGATCTCTTTGATGGCCCGCTCAGTGTCTTCCCAATGAGAGACTTCCACTGAATCTATCCCCATCACTTTGACAGGGTAGTCGTTCCCGCCTTCAACCAGCTTGTCACCAAGGAAAAGTATTTCTTCTTTTTTATAACCGGTACGCTCCATGAGTTTTTTCATACCGTAGGCCTTATCTATGCCGGGCTTAGTGACGTCTATGGACGTGGTGCCGGCCGCTCTTACTTCAAATTCCGGGATTAGCGGCGCGACTATTTCCCTAAGCTTTAGCTTCTTGCTGCCATCAGAGTCCCATGCCTCTTTTGCCTCCAGCGGCGCTTCCTGGCCCAGCACCGAAAGAGTGATTTGGCTATCCCTGTCCTCTATAATCTCGCCCCACACCTTCTTTGGCCGCCAGCCGGATTTGTCCAAGCCCCTGTTTAGAGCATCTATAATTTTGGCTTTTTGATTGTCCGGGATGTCTTCGGCATATATCTGCTGCCACCTACCGTCTTTGAATGAGTAATAGCGGGTGCCGCTGGTCGGCATTAAATGGAGTTTTTCAAGTTGCTCCTTAGAGGCCGATAGATGGCCTAGCAGCTGCCTTTGAAAGAGTTCGTATTTCCCGCCTGATATGACACATACTTCAAACTTATTCAGCAGCTGTCCTAAAAGCTCTCCCATGCGGTCAGGCAAAGGAGCTTTGCTAGGGGCCAAGGTGCCATCAAGATCAAATGCTATTAGTTTTTTTGTCATTGCTGAAAATTATAGCAAAGACTCCTTCTAAACAGTTATAATATCCTCGAT
>JBBDZV010000019.1:0-1131 GCA_040900005.1 Saccharimonadales bacterium (SeqCode) | reverse complement strand
AGAGCGTGCATTCTGGTTTCATTGCCGGGATAGTCGTAAACGCTAATTATGTCCCCCCGCCGGTTTTCGTAAACGGGGCTGTGAAAGCTGGCGCTTGCAAAAGGAACCTGGCTTAAGCTGTATCCCTTATCAACTTTCCACCAACCGTTTGATCCTTGATACCTAAAAGAAGATCCGTTGGAAAGCCAAACGTGAATGCGGGCTGCTCCATTACTGTAGTTATAAAACATTGCCAGATCCGAGTAACGGTCCAGATTAAAGTGGCTGGCTGGGATGTTGGTGGTTCTTGCCAATGCATACCCCTTGTCAACCCGCCACCATCCCCCCGAACCTTGATATCTAAAAGAAGATCCGTTGGAAAGCCAAACGTGAATGCGGGCTGCTCCGCTCCCGTAATCATAAAACAGGGCTAAGTCCGCATAATTGTCGCCGTTAAAATACCCGATTGAAGCTCCAGTCGTTCTAGTGAGGTTGTAGCCCCGGTCAACCCTCCACCATCCGTTAGAACCTTGGTATTGGAAGGATGATCCGGTGGAAAGGAAGACATGGATGCGGGTAGCGCCATTGCCGTAGTCGTAAAAAGCAGCGAGATCGTCTTTACCATCTTTATTAAAGTCGCCAGCAAGAACGTGCTTTACCTGTGTAGAGGTGTAACCGGTGGACCGCCACCACCCATCCGCGCCCTGGAACTCGAAGCTGCTGCCGTCGGATTTAAAAACGTGAATGGCAGTTTCTCCAGGGCTAACGGCATTAAAGACTGCGATTTCGGAGATGCCGTTCCCGTCAAAATCGCCGGATACGGTATGGATAATCTTATCGGCGCAGTAATCACTGGAAGACCACCAGCCGACCTCTCCCTGGAAATCCAAGTTCCCTCCGGTGGACAAGAAAGTGTGAAGGCGGGTCTGGCAGCTCCCGTAGTCGTAAAAAGCGGCAATATCTGCCAAAGCATCTACCGGCTGGCGGACTACCGTAGTTAGCATTTGGGAAATTTCACTCCCGTCCTCCAGGACCAAGCGGAAGGATTCGGGAGAGTTGCGGCGATCGGTAGGGAGAGCGGCTTTAAGGTTAAAGGTGAAGGTGCCGGTTTCTCCGGGGGAGACCGTGGCCTCGTTCAGCGCGGCCGGGGTT
>JBBDZV010000018.1:0-1197 GCA_040900005.1 Saccharimonadales bacterium (SeqCode) | reverse complement strand
CTATGTGCACCTGCATAACCATACCCAGTACAGCCTACTGGACGGCCTGACTAAAGTACCGCCGCTAATTTCGCGTATTCAGCAAATGGGGATGAGCGCTGTGGCCATGACAGACCATGGCACAATGAGCGGGGCTATTGAATTCTACCAATCGGCTAATGCCGAAGGTATAAAACCGATTATCGGCATGGAGGCCTATGTAGCCCCACGCGCGCATACCGAAAAAGACCCCTCAAAAGACCGCCAATACTTCCACCTAACCATGCTGGTAATGGACGATAAGGGATACAAGAATCTTATGGCGCTTTCGACTATTGCTAACCTAGAAGGTTTTTATTACAAGCCGCGGATTGATCGACAGCTGCTGGAAAAGTACAACCAAGGGTTGATAGTCCTATCGGGGTGTATAGGTGGTGAGGTGAGTGATGCCCTGCGTCAAGGCCAATACGAACAGGCTCGCGAAGTAGCTGGTTGGTACAAGAAAGTTTTTGGCGACCGTTATTACATCGAGCTTCAGGATCATGGCCATCCTGCTCATCCGACTTCATGGGCCGAGCAGACCAGGGTGAACCAACAGCTGCTGAAAATTTCAGCCGAACTGGATATTCCAGCAGTAGTAACCTGTGACGCTCACTATCTGAACCACGAAGACCAAGAAGCTCACGAGATACTGCTTTGTGTTCAAACCGGGGCGTTTTTAACTGATGAAAATCGGTTTAGTCTTAAAGAATTTGAGCTTCACGTTGCGGACCCAAAGGATATTATTAAGCGGTGGGGCCATAATCATCCGGAACTTATTTTAAACACCCAAAAAATAGCCAACCGCTGCAGTGTCAATATTGAACTCGGCAACATACTGATTCCGGAATTTCCTACACCTAAAAACGAGACCGAAAAAAGTCTTTTGGAAAAACAGGTGTGGCAAGGCTTAGTCTGGCGCTATAAAGGGATGGAAAGGCAAAAATCCTTGACCTTGACGGCCGCCATGGCCAGAGCCCTTTTGGATGAAGAGACAGTCGCTCGGGCTGAGTATGAGCTTGAAATTGTGAATAAGATGGGTTTTAACGGCTATTTCTTGATAGTAGGTGATTTTATTAACTGGGGTAAAGATCAGGGAATAGTTTTTGGTCCCGGTAGAGGTAGTGCCGCTAGTTCTATCCTGGCCTACGCTATGCGTATCACCGAGATAGATCCACT
>JBBDZV010000017.1:0-7719 GCA_040900005.1 Saccharimonadales bacterium (SeqCode) | reverse complement strand
TTGGAGGGTATTTAAAATGGCTCGAAACAGCCAACACGAGGACTTGCTGATGGGCGATGATATTACTGCGGCGTTCTTGAGCGAAGATGAGGTAGCGACCGATAGTTCCGCGGCTCCACAGCCTGCGGATGACGACCAGTGGGATGATAATGAACCGGTAGCCGGACAACTGGCTGTAGATGTTTATGAAACTAAGGAAAAGCTAGTGGTAAAAGGCCGGGTAGCTGGTGTTAATAAAGCCGATTTGGATGTCAGCATTTCTGACAATACATTGACTGTCAAAGGTACTTTAAGCGCCGGCAATGAAGACGGTGTAGAAAATTACTTCCTGCAGGAATGTTACTGGGGCGAATTTAGCCGAAGTATCGTACTGCCTGTACCGGTAAAAGAAGATGAGATTGAAGCTATGCTGAAAGACGGCGTTCTGACCATCAGCTTTGCCAAGCTCAAGCAGGATACTGTCAAGAAAATCCAAGTTCTCTAAAGTTTAAAAAGTCTTTTAAAATACTCCGCTTACTTTACGCGGAGTATTTTTTGTGCTCGAACTAACTGTTGGTAATTTTGCTTAGCGTGAAGCGAACAAGGATTTGGGCTAGAGCCACGATTATAAGACCGATAATAGCGTACAGGATAGTGTTTTTGGCGCTGGTCACACTGGCGTCATTACCGCCGCTTGTGATGTAGCGCAGGCCTCCAAAGATAATCATAACCACAGCGACGATAGCCACGACCGCTGAAATGAGATTAATGACCGTATGGACTATGTCGTTAATCTTATTAATGGCACCCGCGTCGTCGCATTCGCCGCTTGGATTATCCGTGAACCTCAGTTCAGCTCCAGCGCATAAGCCTGCTTCAATATCAGCAGCCAGAACTGGGGCTGCAATAGGGGTAAAGGCTAGTAGCAACCATAAGCTTATGCCGCTGAAAACAATGAGCAGGCGGCGCATATTTTTAACCGGCTTTAAGCGGTTAATTTATTGACGACAAATTTGACGACTGTTTGAGCAAGGGCCACTATCACTAGACCGATAAGAGCGTAAAGAATCGTATCTTTCGCACCTTTGACCTTATCAGAAGCGCCACCACTGGTAACGTAGCGGAACCCGCCGAATATCAACATAATGACCGCCACGATGGCGACAACTATGGAAATGATGTTAATTACTTGCGTTATAAGGGTATTAACTGTAGCGGTTCCATCACCCTTTTTTAGATCCTCGCATTGAGCCTTCAACGCCGTGTCTATCTGTAAATTAGCCCCTTGACAAAGAGCTTCATCTATTTGCGGAGCGGCAAAGGCTGGTGAAGGTGTGCTGACTACTGCAGCGGGAACAGCCAAAAAGGCTAGGACGCTTAATGAAACAACTACGGTTCGAATTCTGCTTAACATCAGAGGTTCCTTATCTATTTATTATTTACAGTATACACGAGTTTTATAGGTTTCAACACGCTTATGTCTTTAGGGGCATTTCTTGTCTTTATTGGGGCCACTATCCCACTTTCCGCTAACGCATTTTGGAGAGTCGTTGACGGCTTGGTTAATAACAAAACGCACGATGGTCTGAGCAAGAGCCACGATGATTAGGCCGATAATGGCATACAGGATAGTGTTTTTGGCGGACGTGACTTTATCCGCCGCACCGCCGCTGGTAATGTATCGAAAGCCGCCGATAATTATCATAATTACGGCGATGATGGCAATGATTATCGACAGTATGTTGACGATTGAGGCAATGGTGTCGTTGATACTTTTTTCGGCCTGGGCAGGAGTTTGACTGGCTCCCCCTGCCTTCTGAGAGCCACAGCTAATGGCCTCCTGCGTACTGACCTTTCCGTTTTTGTCGGCATCACAAGCATCTGCCGCCATAGCTGTGGGCGCAGCCCCGGTAAGACTTAATGCGGGAATTAACAAAAGTGCCAGGATGACTTTTTTTACTATATTCATTGTTTGCATTGTACTACGTATGAATTAGCCTACTAGTTACGAAGTTAACTATTGTCCACGCGAAGGCTACGACAATAAGACCGATAACCGCCCCGACCAAGGTGGCCTGGGCTTCCTTAGCTTTAGTGGGGCTGTCACCGGCTCTCGACCCACCTATACTGCCTCCTGCGGTTACGTACTTGAAGCCACTAATAATAATGATGATTACCGCTCCAATTACCGCGACTATAGCAATCAAATTGGCGGCAGTCTGGATAGTGCTGACCACTGGGTTTGGGTTAGTGCTGTCACCCTTTTGCTCAAAATACTGCTGGCAGGTAGGGCTGTTTTTAGCAGAAGGTTTGGCGCAGACTGCTTCTAGCGGGTCGGCGGCGGCTACATTGATTGCAGGGAGAGCAAACGCTAGTGCTGCGAGAATTGATACAAAGAATAGTTTCATAATCAGCCGGCCCTGTTTATGACTACATTGACTATGGAAGCAGCTAGGGCGGCCAGTATAAGCCCGATTACAGAATATAGAATCATGTTTTTGGCTTGGGTTATCTTTTCGGCATTGCCGCGCGCAAAGATGTATCTTGTACCAGCAATTACAATCATTAAAACTGCGATAGCCCCTAAGATAATAAAGAAAGTTGTCAGGAGAGTATTCAGAGTACTGTCGTTGGCGCTGGTTTGCGGTAGGTTAGACTTATCAAGCAGTTTCAGAGCTGCAAAAATTCCCATCTAGCCTCCCAGGCTCCGGCCTAAGAATGTGACAAATGCAGTAGCGATTAAAGCGACGGCTAACCCGATTAAAGAATTATAGAGCCTTTTTCTGGCAGACGCGGCCTTTTCGGGATTACCCCCGGAAAATATATGGCTGACTCCGGCAATTATTATGGAAATCACCGCAATAAAGCCCGCTAGTCGCAGCAAAATATCAAGGACGGCCAGACCCACCAGCCATATATCGCCGGGGGGGTTAAAGGTAATTTTGCAGCCAAGTGGAGTATCAATAGTAGGCAAGTACTCCCACCACGACGGGATAAAAAAGAAGAAGGGTTTGGCACAGGGCGCCGCAAATAAAGGCGAGGGTAGGGCTGTTAGCAGCGTAGTCAGTACCGTCATCTAAATATTCCTCCGGGAATCAGCCAATTCAAGAACGCGAAAGTAAGTAGGAAAGCGGCAAAAGCAATCAGGCCGTTTAAAATGCGCTGTTTGGCGGCGCTGATGGCCGTTGGGTTATCACCCGCCATGGCGTATTGGATTCCGCCAAGAATTATTACCCCTATAACAATTATCGCTACCCCAGCACTCAAAAAACCAACTATGTTATTGAGCTGTCGTACGATGGGGTTTGTGCTCAAAGACTTCGAAAGCTCATCGTCGGTAGGAGAGCATTTGGTAGGGTCGCTGACGTTGACTTTACCGTCCGGACAATCTTTAGCTTTTTTTATGGGTTTACAGGCTGTACTGCCGGCTGGGTGGGCCTGGCCGGAGGGGCAGGGCCTAACCGTTTTTGTACCGTCGGTGGGGTCAGTGGCAGCCTGAACCATAGCAGGGAATGAAACAACTGCTCCCACCAGAAGGGTGACGATTAGCGCAGGCAAATATTTTACGAAGTTTATACGAGTTTGTTTTTTAGACGGCATGGTTTTTCAGCTGCTCTTTGACTTCAACTATACCATAACTTTAATAAGCTGCCCGCAACAGATTGGCCACAGATTGATGAGGCATACTGCTTGTGCTATAGTCAAGCCAAATGAACACATACAAAAAAATGGGGCTTGGGCTAGTTTTTTTGTTGGCTGGCACCCTGTTTTGGGGCTTGGGGGCAGCAATAGTTCAGGCCGGACCACAGGACTTTGATGATATAAAAACTGCTACCTATAGGTTTGAGAGCAAAAGCAAGATTATAGGGGTCTTTGGAGATAAGCAGGTCGAATTTATCGACAAAGACCCCTACCCGGCCGATGATATTTTGAACTATATACCACGACCAAATCCTTTCTGTGGCAGTGTTGATGGCATTACCTTAACTAACGATAATGCCTTTAAGCCTGGCAATACTGCCGCCGTTACAGCTCTCGTCGAGCTTAAGTATGCACCGGAGATAGAGGGACGGCCTGGAACACCAACAGGCTGCATACGTACTCCCGATCGAACCGTGACCTTAACTGAAGCCGCCAAAGCCGAAGCGCCGGCTGCCGAAACGGTTGAAGAAGATACTTCCGACTGCGCAGCTAGCGATGATACTGGCCTAGAATGGCTTCTTTGCCCTATTACTACAGCTATTAGTAAAGCCGCCGACGGCCTAAACGGCGAGATTGAGGACCAACTAAACTTTGATATCAACGGGAACCTAGCCAATAAGGATGAAGGCTACGTGGCCTGGTCTCTGGTCAAGAATATCGTTTCGGCTTTGATAGTTATAATTATGCTGGTAATGGTAATCGGCCAGGCCGTGGGTGGGCCTTTTGACGCTTATACCATCAAAAAACTCTTGCCTAAACTGGTAATCGCCGTGATAGCGATGCAGCTTTCGTGGGAAATATGCAAGTGGCTGATATCCTTATCCAACAGCGCCGGTGAAGGAGTTAAACAATTAATGTTGGCGCCTTTTGGCGGTGGGGGCAACATGGACCTAAACAGCATCCTCAACCGTCTGAGCGAAACCTGGGCTGTCGGGTCCCAGGGTATCATCCCGGCTTTGCTGGTCGGCGGAGGAATTATCGCCTTTATCTCTCTGCCGGGTACTTTCGTTGCAATTTTTGGTCTGTTCATTGGTATTTTTGCGGCCTTTATGGTTTTACTTTTCCGCAATGTGTTAATTGTGGCCCTGACTATCTTTTCCCCGCTAGCTTTCCTGGCATGGACGCTACCGGGCACCCAATCTTACTGGAAGCTCTGGCGCGAAAACTTTACCAAACTGCTTTTAATGTTCCCGTTGATTATAGGGATGTTGTATGTCGGGCGTATATTTGCCTGGATAATAGCTGATGCCGGCGCGCCCGGCCCAGTTGACTATATAACTATCCTAGTGGCTTATTTCGGACCCTATTTCCTGATATTTAAATCCTATAAATGGGGGGGCAGTTTAATGAGCGCCGCCGGAACAGGCATCGCCGGCGCCCGACGCGGTATAACCCAAGCCAATTCAGGTTGGCTCAAAGATAGAGGAGAAAAATTCCAAGGCTATATGGGAAACAAATATAATATCGCTACTAGGGATTCCCGTGAAAAATACGCCGCGGCAGCCAAGACAGAAGACAGAATCAATAGATTGAAGGAGGTAATTGCTAAAAGGCAGGCAGAAGGACGGGGCGTAGGGCAATTAGAAAACAGGCTCGGTAGGATGCAGGAAAGACATAAGCTGCGTGCAAAGGAAGCTATTGAAGCCCAGAAGGAAGAGGGGCGATTCAGACGGGCTGGCCTGCGCATAGCCGCAGGCAAGCCTATCCCCAGCAGCCGACAACAGCTGGAGACTATCGCACGGGGCTCTCAATACAAACAGGAGCTGGTGGACCAAAAAAAGGCTTTGATACATACCGACTTTGTGGAGCAATTGAACAGCGGGGCCAGTGTTGGCGACGCTAAAAGGTATATAAGGGATAAATACGGCTGGCAGAAAGATGAATTCACCGACAGAGCCTTCAATAACTGGCTGGTTGATACAAATTCAGGTATGGAGCTTGAAGATACAGAGTGGCGAACAGCCGGCGGCAGCCGGCCAGATTTAGCGAAATCTTACGGCTTTATGGGAATGATGAATGCCGACCCAGAACGTTATCGGAAAGTAGCCGGTTGGTTACCGGAGTTACAGCCATTTAACCAAGCCTTAGGAGGAGGACCAAAAGCCGAGGACTTTCTGGTAGATGCTTCAGGAAGGCGTGGTAAGCGTCTGGCGGAAGTAAGGCGGTCCAACCCCCCACTTGCCACTAGATTAGAAGCTGGCGGTACCGACGCCCATCAGCTAGCCACACTACTCGCAGACGATGCCCGCCATACGAAAATCTTTCAAAATCTTGAGCATACATCCGATATATCAACCTGGCGACCGGGGCAGCTGCAAATGATGGCTGACAATATCCAGAAAATGAAGGCAGCTGGTATCGAAACTAGTCAGGCCGAGACCGAACTCAAACAAATCTTCAATGAATTGAAGGCTTCGCGAACACCGGAAGCCATGAGTACCCTGCAGCGGTTGATGGGTGGTAAGAAGAGCGCCCGAAAAGCTGTCAACACGATTATGCAGGACGATAAATGGTTGGAAGATTCCCTCAACGTACCTGTTACGACTAGCCAAGGTGTAACTCGTATTACAGCTTTGCCGAGTGAAAATGAACTGAGAGAGGATGAAGTTCAGTCCCGGGTCAGGTCAGCCATACTTGATAGAGCGACAGAAGACCCGAGGAGCAACCCCCAGGCCCATGAAATCGCCCGGGCTATAGGCGAAGATGCGGAGTATGCGGTTGAGGCTCAGGGGATTAGTCAGGCGAGCATCCAACAGATAGTCCATGAAGTAGGTGAGGCGGCCAAAAACAGCCATAACCTGCGCGCCATCACTAATTTCAATAATATATTAGATCTGGCTATAAAAAATGCCGGTGAGCGGGCCCAGCGAGTAGTCAGGGATGCCGTTGCTAGGAATCTTCCGGCTGCTGACATTAGAACACTCGAGGGAGAAGCCGCTAATGAACTTCGGCGCAAAATTGCTGAACTCCAGGCTCTAAAAATAGAGCCGCCTGATGAAGATCCCACTCAAATAACCATTAGCCACGAGCCGCAGAGCCCGCCTCCAACGCGACCACCGGCACCGCAGCCCGACTCTCCTTTTAACCGGGGCACTAATACGCGAGGAGATGTATAGATATGGCAGTTTATAAAGTAATCCAGGATGTCGAGGCCGAAGACAAACTCCTCGGGCCGCTGACGCTCAAGGGGTTCATTTATGCCGTCATTGTCGTCTTCTTGGGCTATATAAACTTCAGATTGGTGCTGGCCACCGGGCTCGGGCTATTCCGCTGGGCCGTTATCCTGACACTGCTTCTACCGATGATACTGTTCGGGGTATTAGCTTCGCCGCTAGGAAGGGACCAGCCCACGGAAGTATGGCTTTTATCACACATCAAGTTTTTGCTTAAACCCCGAAGAAGGGTTTGGAGCCAAAGCGGCATCAGCCAGCTGGTAACCATAACCGCGCCCAAACGGGTACAGGAACGTCTCACTAAAGATTTTAGCCCTAACGAAGTTCAAAGCCGCTTACAGGCGTTAGCCACTACCCTTGATAGCCGCGGCTGGGCAGTTAAAAACGCCAATCTTAATATGGCCTCTACCCCGCCAGCGAATATAACCACCGAAGCAGGATCGGACCGCTTAATAGACAGCCCCGAGCCGACAACTGGAGCACCAATTATAGATGTCCGGGCCGAAGATGACATTTTGGATGAAAACAGCAATCCCACGGCACAGAACTTTCAGGTGATGATGGAACAGGCCGACCTGGATAGAAAACAGGCCGCCCGGGAGCGACTAGAAGCCGCCCGCCAATCCAAGCTTGAACCTACTCGCGCCTCTAACCCGACCCCCAGAAATGCTCTTACCAAAGAGGAGGAGCAGTTACTGGACAAGTTGCACCAGCAGGACAGGCTGCTGAAAACCCAGCACCCGGTTATCATTTCCCACGGTCACAGCCCCCAGGGAAACCAGACTGCCGCCTCCGTGACAACCCCGGCCCGGGCTGATAAACTGGAGCTAGCCCAAAGCGGTAATGATTTAAGTGTGGCTTCTAT
>JBBDZV010000016.1:0-1214 GCA_040900005.1 Saccharimonadales bacterium (SeqCode) | reverse complement strand
CTGCACGCATTCTAATCCTTCCTTGGATTTACTGCGGATCCGCCCACTGTATGAGTGAACACACTGCTCTAATTCTCGCGGTAGGTTATCCGACCCTTCGTAAGATCGTAAGGTGTCAATTCAACCTTGACGCGGTCGCCTGGTACGAGTCGGATATAATGCTTCCTCATCCTCCCGGCAACATGAGCTATGATTTGATGGTTATTTTCAAGTTCGACCCGAAACTGCGTTCCTGGCAATGCTTCCACTACCGTCCCGGCTAGCTCGATGACTTCCTTGTCTTTGACCATAAATACAACCTGGAAATTGTAACAGATTACCATAGGTGTTGTAAAGGGTTTTCTATTTTTTCTTTAAGAACCGGCCACGGCGTGGCGAAAATCGTCGGATAGGGCTCTTTTTGGCCATTTTCTCATCACTACCGTGGAAGTACTCGGGCTGAGAGTACTGGTCGTAGGTAATCATCATCGCGCGGGATTCTACCTTACGTAGCGTCTCAAGAGCTACCGACACCAAAATCAATATGCTGGTTCCGCCGATGGCAATATTCTGGGATACATACACCTGTCCGATTATCGGCATGACGGCTAAAAGTCCTAAGGCGATGGCTCCAAACAGCGTTAGGCGGTTGACGATAGACCGAAGATACTTTTCGGTCTGCTTGCCCGAACGCACATCGGCGATAAAACCCCCTTGTTTTTGCAGGTTCTCGGCTATCTCCTTAGAGTTGAAGGTTACACTGGTATAAAAGTAAGTAAAAACAAACACCAGAAAGAAATATGTCAGCGGATAGACCCAAGGTTGCCAGCTGCCGATTGCAAAGGTCTGCTGGCTAGGGTTTTGGAATAGCTGGGTCAGCTGGACTCCCAATTTTTCCCAATGAGTCTGGGCTACTATCGCCAGTCCTTGGCCGTGGGTCAACAGCTGGCCGATAAAGTTGGGAACGCTCAAGAAAGCCAAAGCGAAGATAATCGGAATTACCCCGGCGGTTATTAGTTTTACCGGCAGGGTTGTCGTCACGCCGCCATACGTCCTATTGCCCTGCACTCTTTTAGCGTAATTCACAGTCAGCCGCCGGGAAGCCTCGTTCAGCTTCACTACCGCCCAAGTCACAAAGATAGTCACCAAAGCTACAGCCGCCAAGGTAATTGCTCCGCGTCTACTGAAGTCGTGACCCAAAATGGTCAGCTTATCGGCGGCTGTACCGCCCCATG
>JBBDZV010000015.1:0-1215 GCA_040900005.1 Saccharimonadales bacterium (SeqCode) | reverse complement strand
TGTTACCGAAAATTGTACGGGTTACTTGGGTGATTTGGCCGGAGCCCTTACATTCCGAGCAGGTTTCCAGCTCGTGGCCGGGCTCGACGGTTGTTCCCTTGCAGTGTTCGCAGGCGTCTTCCAGACTTAAGTTTAAACCAACCTCCGTACCAAAAACAGCTTGCTCAAAAGTTATCTCAATATCAGTCTCAACATCCCGCCCGCGGTTTTGGCGTCGGCCGCGGCCCTGGGTATCGCCACCAAAGAAACTTCCTAAAATATCTCCTAAGCCCAGGTCACCAAAATCAAAATGCATATCACCGGTGCCTTGGCCGAAGCCCGCAAATGGGTTGCCGTCTGAGGCGGCACTGCTGCCCACGCCAGCGTGGCCGAACTGATCGTAGCGCTTTCTCTTAGCGTCGTCTTTTAGGACTTCGTAGGCTTCGTTAATTTCCCTAAAAGCCGTTTCTTCACCACCGCGGTCGGGGTGGTGCTTTACAGCCAGTCGGCGAAAAGATTTTTTAATCTCATCGGCACTAGCCCCTTTGCCCACACCCAAGACTTCGTAATAATCCCGCTTAGCCATATTAGTTAAAGACTTTTGTCAAGCCTTCTTCTCGCTTGATGTGTTTGGAGCATCTGTAGATGGCTCGGACCAGATTGTCACCGTGCAGGCCATATTCCTCCATCAGAATATGCTGCAGGTTCATGAAGTCAGGCACCGGCATATCTTCGTTACCGGAAAGTACTACAGGACGCAGCATCCCCTCAACCCGCTCGTCATAGGCCGCCGCAGTTACGCTTTCTTCTACATGAGCTTTGAAGTCCTCCAGTGCGCTCAAGGCTTCAGGCATATCATGAAAGAGCTCTTCAAGTTTTGGCGGGAACGAACCGTTTTCTAAGCTAATGGGCACTATTTTTCTTTCTTGTCGTCAACGACTTCGCCTTCTACCGGCTCGTCTTTATCGGATTTTTTAGATTCGCTTTCATCATCTGCCGTCGGCTTTTCTTCTTTTTCAGCTTCCTCATACATTTTAGCCCCGATTGGCATTATCCTGTCGGATAATTCTTTGGCGGCTTTTTCCAACTCTTCTTTTTCAGTAGCTTCCATGTTTTTCTTGGCTTCGGCGATAGCTTCGTCCAAGACTTTCTTATCCTCGTCCGATAGTTTGTCTTTATGATCGGACTTCATTTTCTCGGCCTGGTAAATGGCGTTTTCTAGCTGGTTGCGTGTTT
>JBBDZV010000014.1:0-1223 GCA_040900005.1 Saccharimonadales bacterium (SeqCode) | reverse complement strand
TTCTAATCTTTTTCAATCCTAGCAGAATAAGCTTGCTAATGTCTTCATATTCGATTTTCTCCAGAGCGTCGTTAGCCGGCAGCCAACCTAGTCCCTGCATCCATTTTTCCTTACGGATTTTATTGGTATCACCTAGACCCCTAGCCAGATAAATCTCTGTGGTCATTAAAACCAAACTATTGCCCCGTCGGTAACGGAAGTTTATTTTGCCCAGCCAGTCCTGTACTTCCACCTGGGCCAGACCGGTTTCCTCGCGAATTTCGCGCTCGGCAGTTTTTCTGGCGGTTTCACCCTCTTCAATATGACCCTTTGGTATGGTCCAGCGCCCTTTGGAATCTTGGATTAGAAGAATTTCTACCTGGCGACTATCTTTTTCACTCTTTCTATAGACGATTCCGCCAGCGGTAGGTTCGCGGACAACCTCAGAGATCGCCGGGCGGCGATGCTTAACAAACTTCTTTAGGCCTGCTATGGGCTTTGGGCGTTTCATCTATATTAATGGGTCCTATTTCTTAGGCTTGACGGTTTTTTTGTTGGACTTTTTGGTTTTGGCTTCTGTAGCTTCACGGTTTCGGAGAATTGTCCCCAGTACGCCGTTAATGAACTTTGAGGAATTCTCGCCGCCAAAGGCTTTAGCTAGTTCAACGGCTTCGTTGATGACCACTTTTGGGGGCACGAGTTCGTCAAATAGTAATTCGTAAGTACCTATACGCAGTATTACACGGTCCATCCGGGCAATCTGTTCGATAGGCCACTCCGGTGCGACCGGCCTAATAATGTTGTCCAGCTCACCTTGGCGAGCGTTAATGCCATCTACCAGCTTCTCGATAAATTCTTTGTCGTCTATCGTCTCGTGGTAGCGAGCAATGTTGCGGGCCAGCACTTCGGCTAGATCAAATGCCGGGTCCTCGCACTCACGGCGAAAATCCTGCTCATACAGTGTCTGTAGTGCAACTATTCGGCCGAGGTGACGGTTTGATGCCATATTGTTAATTTCCTATTTGTACGCAGGCTTTCAGCTACTAGTATAACATTGGGTTTTGCTGTTAGGAGTGGTCTTACTTTTTAAGAAGTGCTGGGGATTTTTCGGAGATATTTCTTTTAAGGCGTTTTGTGCCTACATCAACCTGAACCGGACTTTTGCCATTCACGGCACGGGCCAGTTTCAATACTAGGTGGCTGCGGCGCATACCTGTTCGGCGCGGACTGGTCCGTTTCTTGGG
>JBBDZV010000013.1:0-1248 GCA_040900005.1 Saccharimonadales bacterium (SeqCode) | reverse complement strand
GGAAGGGGCGGGATTCGAACCCGCGATGGAGTTGCCCCCATACCGCCTTTCCAAGACGGCGCACTAGACCAACTATGCGACCCTTCCGTATCAGTTATTCTATCAGACGAAAAAACCGGACGATTAATGCTCGTGCTAAACTTATATTAGCGGCTTTTAGTTAAAATTCTAACCGCTTTAAGTTGATCCACTTGGATACAATTCCAAGCACCCGGACACCGACTTCATAAATAAAAAGCAAGCAAAGGAGCCATACATTATGAGCGACAAAGACCAAATCAAAGAAATTGTTAACAGCGTGGCCCAGTTGCAAGATATGAAACAATGGGAGCGCTTGGAACACTATTTCGTAAAAAAACCCTATGTTGATAACAAAGCCTTAAACGGAGAAACACCGGCTGTTATATCAAAAAGTCGCTTGATTGACGGCTGGCGTAAAGAAATCGGCTCATACTTTTATGCCACCCGACATTTTGTACGACGCCTGGCCGTTCGGATGTTAAATTCCCGGCGGGCTAAAGTCACTACCTCCGTAGAGCATGTCCACTACGTGGCTGACCGGGGCGATCGCTATGTCTGGACAGTGCGGGGGACTATAGACTACATCTTGATTAAGACTACAAACGGCAGTTGGAAAATTAGTCAGATGATATTTCGCCTCCAGGACCAAGCCATCCGCCCGATTGGTTTCGCTGCCTAAAAGCCCTTTATACAATCAAGCTGGCTTAGGCTACAATAAGCATAAGTTTATGTGTATTTTTAAGGGGGCTGGGTGAACATTTTAATCGTTTATGCGCATCATGAGCCATCGTCCTTCACGGCGGCTATGAAAAACCAAGCGGCCGAATACCTGACCCGGCAGGGCCACAGCGTGACAATCAGCGATTTATACGGTCAGGGTTTTAGCGCCGTAGCCCAAAAATGGGATTTTGTAACGACCTCGGGCAACCACTTTAACTATATGCTCGAACAAAAGCACGCCGCCCAACTTAACATGGCATTTTCGCCCGATATCGTCGGGGAGATTCAAAAAATCCAAGCCGCCGACTTGATACTATTCCTAACTCCTATCTGGTGGTTTGGGGTACCGGCTATTTTGAAAGGCTGGTTCGACAGAGTGCTGGCGATGGGCGTGGTCTGGAACAGTGGACAAATTTATGAAAGCGGACTTCTGCGCGGTAAACAAGCAATGGTCATTGCCGCCGCCGGCGGCCCGGCCCACTATTATCAGGAAAATGGTAAGCATAA
>JBBDZV010000012.1:0-1255 GCA_040900005.1 Saccharimonadales bacterium (SeqCode) | reverse complement strand
GCGGGGAGATTGATATCTTAGTGGGGACACAGCTTTTGGCCAAAGGTTTAGACCTGCCCCGGCTAGGATTAGTAGGAGTAGTGGCCGCCGAAACCTCCATGGCTTTGCCGGATTATACGGCTGAGGAGAGGGCTTTTCAGCTACTCTATCAGGTTGTGGGCCGTGTTGGCAGAGGCCACGGCGATGGGCGAGTAATCATCCAAAGCTACGCGCCTGATAGTACCGTAGTGCAGGCGGCGGCTGCCCGAGATTGGCTGACCTTTTATAAATACTCCCTGATAGGTCGCCAAAAATTCCGTTTCCCCCCCTTTAGCTACCTACTGCAGTTGGTGTGCCGGCGAGCTACCGTAAAAGGTGCTCAAACAGCCGCCCAACGTCTAAAAGAGAAGTTGCTGGCCGAGGAGTTACCGGTTGAAATTATCGGCCCAAGCCCCAGTTTCTATGCTCGCCGCGGCAAGTATTTTTATTATCAGCTGATTATCAAAAGTAAGGATCGGGACTATCTGCTGAAATTAGCCAACCAGGTCCCTGCCGATTGGCGGGTCAATCTAGACCCCGCGGATTTACTCTAGCCTTCTAACCGCAGCCAACCAGTCGCGCACAGTACAGGGAAGAAATGAGCAGGCTGGTGAGGTGGTTGGCTATCAAACAGAGGTAATATATACTTATCTAAATCATTATGGCCACTAAAGACGATATTATTACCCTGCCCGACAAGGCTTTGAGGCAAAAATCCCGCCGCGTTGGGATTATAACGCCCGAAATCCATCGTGTAATTGAGAATATGAAAGAAGCCACTTTAGACTGGGAAGCCACACGTCAACATGAGGTCGGAGTAGCACTGGCAGCCGTTCAAATCAATAAACTGCTAAAGATTGTGGTAATCCGCGGTAATTTCGATGATAAGCAAGATCACACCTTCCAGGTATTCATAAATCCTCAAATCACTAAACTCGAGGGTGAGATTGAGGATGACTTTGAAGGTTGTTTAAGTGTGACAGACATCTATGGCAAGGTTCCACGCCGCAGCAAAGTTCGCCTGCGAGCTCTGGATGAAAATGGACGCGAGATACGCGTCAAAGCCGAGGGTTTTTTGGCTAGAGTCCTCCAGCATGAAGTGGATCACACCGATGGGATTTTATTCACCGACCATATTAAAGACTCTCCCGAAGCTTTTTTTGAGCTCACAGATGAGGGCAAATTAAAGAGGTTAGACTATGAAAAAGTCCGTGCGTCTGGTATTTTTCGGGACTGA
>JBBDZV010000011.1:0-8350 GCA_040900005.1 Saccharimonadales bacterium (SeqCode) | reverse complement strand
TGTCTATGTAGCGCAGAAAATACCAGGAAGAGTCTACGAAAGTATCCATAGTGTCAGTCTCGCGCTTAGCCGGCCCTCCGCACTTTGGGCACTCAGCATTAACGAAGTCCTCTCGGTCCTGCAACGGCGAACGGCCGGTCAGCTTGAACTCTACGTCCTCCGGTAAAATCACCGGCAACTGGTCTTCCCCTACCGGCTGCATACCGCACTTTTCGCAGTAAACGATAGGGATAGGCGTTCCCCAATAACGCTGGCGGCTGATAAGCCAATCCCTTAAACGGTAATTAGTCTGCTCTTTAGCAACACTTTTTTTGCTTAAATCTGCAACAATTTTTTCTCGAGCTTCACTACTCGACATGCCATCATATTTGTCGGAGTTAATCAGTACACCTTCGCCGACATATGGACTCTTATGGCGCTCGATTCCTTTTTGATAGGCTTTAACGGTCGCTTCTGCCCGGTCGCACATCTCAAACCAGTGGTCCACGCCGCCGCTGCCCTTCGTCGGTCTTAATTTTTCCAGGCCATTTCTGATTTCAGCCATCGTCATCCACGCCGGTTCAAAGGTTTCATGGGCTTCGGGGGAAGCTTTTGAGGAGCCAGCCCCCTCCACTATCGCTAAAAAGCCCTCCCCATACGAACGCTTATTAACCCCCTTCAAGTTATTGTAATAGTGAGAATAGACTCCCTCGCCTAAACGAATCCACTCCTTGACGTGAGTTATTCCAGTTTCTTCGGCCAGTTCCCGTCTAGCGCAGTCCTCATAAGTTTCCTCTTTATTAAGCCCCCCTCCAACTAGCCCCACAGCGTCAGCCCATTTATCAAGCGCTAAGTATTTTCCGGTTTTTAAATCATAAGGTATGACGACAACTCCTTTAACGTACTCTTCATCGGGTAAAGGTTCACCAAAGTCCTCGACTATAACCGTTTTTATCGGTAGTTGATGCTTAATCGCAAAATCATAATCACGGTCGTCATGGGCCGGTACGGCCATGATGGCTCCGGTGCCGTATCCCATCAAAACATAGTCAGCAATCCAGACCGGTATGCGCTCTTTGGTGGCCGGATTTATGGCAAAACTGCCGGAAAACACGCCGGTTTTGTTCTTTTCACCCTCTTTTCTCTCCAGCTCGGTCTTACGCCCGGCTTCAGCTACGTATTTAACTACCGCCGGCTTTTGGCCGTCGGTAACCAACTTTTCTACAAACGGGTGTTCGGGAGCCAAGACCATATAAGTAGCCCCATAGATAGTGTCCGGCCTGGTGGTAAAGACCTGGATTTTCCCTTTTGATCCCTCGGCTTCAAAGTCAACCAGGGCACCTTGACTCTTGCCTATCCAATTTATCTGCATGGCCTTGACTCGCTCTGGCCAATCTACCTTATCCAGATCGTCTAATAACCGTTCGGTGTAGTCGCTTATTTTAAAGAACCATTGTTCCATTTCCTTTTGGATTACCGCTGTTCCGCAGCGCTCGCAATGATTGTTTTCGCCTACTACCTGCTCGTTGGCTAGCACCGTCTTATCTTTGGGGCACCAGTTGACTACGGCTTTAGCGCGGTAAGCCAAGCCCCTCTTATACATCTGCAAGAAAAGCCACTGGTTCCAGCGATAATACTCCGGCTGACAGGTTATCAGGCTATGGCTCCAGTCATAGCTGGCGCCGATTTTGTGCAGTTGTTTGGTCATGGACTCTATATTGCTATAAGTCCATTTAGCCGGCTGAATTCCACGCTGGATAGCGGCGTTCTCAGCCGGCAGACCAAAGGCATCAAAACCAATGGTAGTTAGTACGTTTTTGCCCAGCATACGCTGATACCGAGCTATTGCATCCGTCGGAGCAAAGTTGTACCAATGACCGACATGCAGATCGCCCGAAGGATACGGGAGCATAGGAATGACATAGAGCTTATCCTTAGCGGCAGATATATCGGCCCGGTAAAGGTCGCTGTCCTGCCACACCTTCTGCCACTTGGGCTCAACTACGGTCGGATTATATCGTCTCATTATTTACCAGTTTAACAGATGCCAGATTTGCGCGCTTGAGTAAATCGCAAGACACTGCCGAGTAAGGGAACGAGAAGTATTCAAATACTTTGAGTGAACTGCGGACGGCTGAGTAACGCAGCGAGTTGCCAAGAATGCCCGATGGCCATTGGGTCGACCGCTAGACGCTGGCTATGGCGCGCAGGGTCTGGGGCTTAGAGCTTGTAATCGCGCTTGACCATGGCTATGAAAAAGCTCACGAGATCGGGCATTGATAGACCAGCAACGGCTGCGGCTTTGGGGAATAGGCTTTGGTCTGTCAGCCCGGGGATAACATTGACCTCAAGCATAAAGGGTCTGCCTTCCCTGTCCAACATAAAATCAACTCTTGATAGATGACGACAGTTCATAGTTTTATGGACCTTCTCGGCCAACTGCCTTAGTTCATCCTGTTTTTGGGAGGAGATGGTTTTAGGGGGGCATAGCTCTTGAGTCCGCCCATTGTATTTATTCACATAGTCGAATTCGCCGCCCGCGGGCGGGATTATTTCAATCGGCGACAAAGCAGTTTGGTCTAGTACCGGGACTGTTACTTCTACGCCCTCCACAAGCCTCTCTACTATAGCCTGATTTTCGAGCTTAAAAACCTCATCTAGTTCGTTTTGATTGATATTTTGCGGATCCCGGACAATCATTACACCAAGACTGGAACCACCATGGACAACTTTTAAAACGTGTAGTTTTTTAGCAATAGGGTTACCGCGGTAAGTTTCTTTAGTTGCCAGTAAGCCATCGGGAACTGGGATACCGTGCTCTTTAGCCACCAAGCGAGTTTTCCATTTGTCGAAACAGTTGGAAGCAGCCTGACTACCAGATCCCAGATAGGGCAACTTTCTTCTCTCTAACTCAGTTTGGATGACTCCATCTTCCCCGCCTTTACCGTGGAGGATTGGTAAGATTACTGTTTTTGGGTCAATTTGGTCGAGAAAACCTAAACCATTAGATGGGTCAGCTTGGCTGACATCAAAGCCGGCAGTAATGGCCGCTTGGGTGATATAGGCAGCCGAGCGCAGAGACACTTCGCGTTCGGGCGAATTTCCTCCACCCAGGACCAAGACACTCATTGGGGAGAAAAGGCTTTTTTCTTTATTTTTAGCCACTCCGGCGACTGGCGGACAAGTTTGGTACTGTCGGCCGAATTTTTCAAGATAGTTTTGACGGCTTCCTCTGCAAAAACCCTATTTTGCGACCCTTTCGCAAGAATAATGGTATCCTTGGCAATAACAACTTTCAGATAATCTCCCAACGTATACGGGTCGTCAAAACGACTGACCGTGCAGCCTTTACTTTCAGCCTCCTCGGCTAAGTATTTATTGGCATCCGGGCCCAGCGTTACTACCAAATCAAGTTGTTTAGGGTCACAGTATTGGCCGATTCCCCGGTGGGCAGCTTCTGAATAGGTCCCCAGTTCATTCATGTTGCCTAAGATTGCGATCTTATGGTCAGCCTTTAGCCGGTATAGGGTCGATAGAGCCGCTTTGGTAGCTTCAGGGCTGGCGTTATAAGTATCGTCAATGATGGACGAGCCGTTAACGCCGCGCAAAAGCTGCATCCGTCCGTTTACCGGCTTGATTTTGCCGATGCCCCTTTCAATCTGTTCGGCTGTCATATCAAACTGGTGACCGACAGCCACGGCGGCCGTTACACCGTATAGCAAGGGCTCCGTAATCAATTCGTACGTAGCCTCCACGGTGGGCTTGTCGGTTGCCCTAACTACAAAGTCAGACGCAAAATTATCAAACTTCAAATTGTCTAACTGCACGTTAGCGGGTTGCTTAAGCCCGTAGGTAATCAGCGGGTTTTTTATGTCTTTGAGGTACTTGCCAGAGGTTAAGTCTTTATTTACAATCACTTTCTCTGATAGTTTAGTAAGCTCCAATTCTTCCTTGGCAACATCATCCAAATCCGTAAAAAATTTCATATGTTCATGGGTTATAGCTGTCAGCACACCAATGTCTGCCTTAAGATAAGCGTGGAACTCGGCCAGTTGCCCAGGCCCGTCGGTGCCAAGCTCCACTACGACAATATCGTAAGGGTATTCTTCGCCGATTAGCCGTTCGTTATTCCAAAATACTCTTAACCAAGCTAAAGGGTTACGCAGGCTCGGCAATTTCTGACCGAAAAACACCAGAGGCACAGTAATTAGGTGATTGTAATTACCTTCCTGTGAGCGGACCCGGTATTTTTGCTCCAATACCTTGACTACGGCTAACTTAGTGCTGGTTTTGCCGATACTGCCGGCGATAGCCACCACCTTGAACTGGCGCCTCTGCCGTAAGCGCTTAACCTGACTGGCTAAGATAGCCGTTACCAGCTCTTTGGCAAGATTCTGCATATGCTGTAAGTATAGCAAGAAGATAGTAAGGTGTTGTTTTCTTACAACAAGTCTATGGCTCTTTAAGGGTAAAGCCATTATACTTATCCTTAAGATTATGAGAGGGAAAGAGCTGAAAAAAGCGAGCCGTTTCGTTGGGGTCTAGTGTTGGCTACCGTTACCGGCTGGGGAATAAATGCGGCCCTTCGTGCCTTAGCCGAAAGTAGCGGGGCTGATATCGTAACCGTTTATTACACGCCCTTCTCGTTTATCATAGCCGTAGCCTTTGGTTCCCTCTTGGCAGGTTTCTTAACAGGTTTTTACCCGGCCCGGCGGGCTATTAAGATGAATGCCCTGGATCTTATCCGTTATCAGTAAGATTTTTAATTTCAACTGCCTCCAAGTTTCTCCATTGGCCGGGTTTTAGGCCACCAAGCAGAATCGGTCCGTACCTAGAGCGGTGCAGCTTTTTCACCGGTAACCCTACCGACTCTAGCATTCGCCTAACCTGATGGTTCCGGCCCTCGTGGACAATTAACTCAACCCTACTCTCCGTCAGCTGGCGGGCTTTGGCTGGAGCTGTTACCCCGTCCTCTAATCTAACGCCAATACTTAACTTGTTAAGTATTTCGGAAGTTATAGTTCCTTCAACCTCCGCTTCGTAAACTTTTTCCACCCCATACCGCGGATGCATCAGTTTGTTAGCCATCTCACCATCGTTGGTCAGCAACAGCACGCCAGTAGTGTTATAGTCCAGCCTGCCTATAGGGACTACCCTCTCAGGAATATCAACCAGGTCTTTGACTGTCCTGCGACCCTCCGGATCTTTCAGTGTCGTTACCGTACCAGTCGGCTTATTCAGAAGGATATGTCGAAATTTTTGGAGTTTAATTGCCTTGCCATCCAGCAAAATCAAATCTTTATCCGACACCTGCGCATTGAGTTCCCCGGTTTTGCCGTTCACCGTCACCCGACCGGATTTTATCAGTACGTCCGCGCCACGCCGTGAGGCTACCCCACTCTTAGCCAAATAGGCGTTAAGTCTCATATTCTAAAGGCCAGATAAAGAAATAAGCAACCGGCAGCGAAAAAGATAGCCATACCGATATGGTTATTTAAGGGGCTGTCTAAAATCCAGGTTGGATGGCCGAACGTAGTATACCAGTTCTTGACCCCTCTATCCTGTAGAAAATCACGAATCAGATGCTGTAAACAAAATAATCCTAAGACAATAAATATGATTTTCATAAAATAATGGTGGAGCATGAGGGATTCGAACCCTCTACCGGTCGCCTATGCGACCGCTTTTGATTATGAGTTCAAGTGGTGGAGTCGGGGAGAATCGAACTCCCATTTCATCCATGCCATGGACGTGTACTAGCCGTTATACGACGACCCCAGAATTGCCTTAAGCTCTTCTCTGCCCCTGCCGGTCTTGAGATACCTTTCTCGCTGGTAAGCATCAGCTCGAGTATTATAACTTTCTTGATATACAAGCTCAAATGGTCTTGTATATTTTGTAGCTTTAGATTTGCCCGCATTGTGCTCGTTTAGCCTGTTTTCTACATGGTCCGTAGGGCCAGTGTAAAAACGTCCATTCTTCTGACTTTTCAGAACATAGATGTAATACATAGTCCTTGACCTGTCGCCAGGGCGACCGCTCTAGCCAACTGCGCCAATGCCCCTTATTAACCCCTGTGATTATACAAAAATATTGGGGTCCCCACAACTTAAGGATAAGTTGTGGGGTAAAGCGCAAAGACGTGCGGAAGCCGATAGTAACCTAGAGTCCTATAGGTTAGGAGAGCTGAAGTCACGACTTAAGCTAGTGATGATGGTTGTGGCTACTCCGGGCAATCATAAATCGGTTCACGGGAACGGTCACCACGAAAGCTACGGCCAATGCGAAGGCAAGACTACCCCAGAATAGCCATGAACCTAAATGTGCATCCATGGCGTTTGGGATAGCCAGAAGAACAGCGTTGTCAATGATTTCCATAGAGGTTATCGACACCGTATCGGTAGCTAAAGTCACTTTAATTGCAGTTTTTAGATTAGGCGAGCCCGGATAAACACTCCGAAAAGTTAATAAATAACCAAAAAAGAAAGCCAAAGCTATCGCAAGCGTGATTGTTGGGGCAGTATGCCACCCCAAAGCTGTACCGATTGCTACACCCAGGACTTCACCGATAGCACAACCTGTTAGACAGTGGGCTGTGTGGATGATAGCGGATTTGGTAAGTGGATCCATTTCCCTATATTTTAATATAAAAATCCGTAGTCAGAAAATGTCTACGGATAATTATTTCTTCGCACAGCCCACCCGAGGGCCCGGGTGAGTGCTTTTATTTTTATTTTTATTTTGCATCGGAGCGGGCCCGGTGCGCGAAGCTAGTATCTATTACACGCTTACGCTTAGCTTTTGTCAAGCAACTTGAGCAGCTCTGACTCTTTAATTTGTTTGGTGCCCAGTTTTTCAGCTTTAACCAGCTTTGATGCACCCACATTGGCGCCGACTACTAAGTAATCAGTGTCCTTGCCTACAGCTGCCTGAAATGTACCTCCCTTATTCCGTATACGCTCTGCTGCCGCTTCTCGGCTAAAATTTTCCAGTGTACCAGTGATGACAAAACTACTCCCCATAAGCGGCCCCTTAGTATTCTGAACTTCCTGAGGCTGGACATTGTATTTATCAAATTTCTGCAGCAGGGTTTGGTTAGGCGGTTCCTCGAACCACTCTACAATAGCCTCAGCAACTACTTCACCAACACCCTCTACCTGGTTTAATTCGTCTATTGTTAAGTTAGTTAACACGTCAAGTTTTTTGAACTTGTTAGCCAAATCAATGGCAATCTGCACCCCCACATGGCGAATTCCCAGCCCGTATATGAATCTGTGCAATGGTGGTTTTTTCTTGGCGTGGATGGCGGCTACCAACTTGCCTGCGGAAATCTCAGCGAATCTATCAAGTGTCAGAACATCCTCTTTAGTCAGAGTATACAGATCAGCCAAATCACTGACTAGGCCTGCGTTTAAAAGCGCAATTACATTCTTTTCGCCCAGGCCATCAATGTCCAGGGCGGACTTGCTGGCAAAATGCTGGATACGTTTCCAGGAACGGGACGGGCAGGCGTTGTTAGGACAGCGCCACACCGCCTCGGCGGCTTTGGTCTTGATCAGCTTTGTGTTGCAGTCCGGACAATGCGTGGGCATTGTGAACTTTTTTTCCGAGCCATTTCTAAGTTTAACCAGCGGCTCCACTACTTCGGGAATGATGTCTCCGGCTTTTTGGACAATAACGGTATCCCCTATCCTAATATCCTTACGCCTAACCTCCCCCTCGTTGTGAAGGGTAGCCATTTGGACAGTACTGCCAGCGACCACCACCGGCTCCAGCATTGCGACCGGTGTAGCCGCGCCGGTGCGGCCAATGCTTACAAATATATCTCTAACTTTTGTGGTCGCCTGTTCCGCGGGATATTTATATGCAATGGCTCCGCGGGGAGCTTTGCCCACCACCCCTAATCTGTCAAAAGTTGGGCGGTCATTGACCTTGATGACCAGGCCGTCGGTATTGAACGGCAGTCTGTGTCGTTTTTCTTCCCACTCAGTGGCGAATTTGATGATTTCTTCGGCCGAAGCGGCCGTTTTAGCCACGGAGTTGGCGATGACTCCAAGTTCCCGGATGGCTTCGTAAGCGAATTCATTAGTCGGTACTTCGTCTGGGTGGCTACGCCTAAGATCATAGGCGTGGAAGTGAAGCGGCCGGGCCGCCACTAGTTTAGGGTCTAGTTGTCGAATGGTACCGGCGGCCAGGTTGCGTGGGTTGGCAAACAGCGGCAAACCTTTTTGAGCCCGATCTTCATTGAGCGCCTCAAAGTCTTTTTTATACATTACGATTTCGCCGCGGATTTCGGTTCGCCCCCGTAAAAAAAGACTAGTGTCGTAAGTATCGGCTTCGTAATTCGATGCAGTGCTAGGAGACTCCGAGG
>JBBDZV010000010.1:0-8358 GCA_040900005.1 Saccharimonadales bacterium (SeqCode) | reverse complement strand
TAGATGAACTGGCGTAAGCTGCACCCAGCACCACCGATAAAATAGTTATCCCAATCAGTACTTCAATGATAGTGTCACCTCTACGGTACTGGCTCAAGCGATTGAATATCAACACTTTTTAAGTACACTCCGTAAAGCTTAGCTCAGTACTCACACCACTGGGCAGGCTATTGACTTTGAGAACTGCCGACTGGCGCTCGTCATTGCCGTGCATACATAGGCTCCAGCTAGTGATATCGGTTAAGTTATCGCACGGCGGTGCTTCTTCTATGCAAGCCCGCAGTTCCCCGGACTTTATATTCTCTAACTTACTGTCAAACGGGTAGGCTTTGGCTACTAGTGAAACGCTGCTGCTGCCGGATGTAACGCCGTCGTTCTGGAGGCTATTATAAAACCCCAGCAGTCCGGCCTGAACGGATTGACCGACAACGGTGGAAGATGTCACTGTGGCACTGCCCAGCAGTTTGTATTCGTCGGCCAGCAGAAAGTTTCCGCTGTTGTCTACGGCCGGGCCGGCGTTAGTTTGATCAAAGCTAGTAGCTGCCACTCCCAAATCGGTGCTACCGCTATATTGATTACGTGTCCCCAGAATCGGATAGATATAAATCAGGTTATAGTCGGGGATTACCTGGATGGCCCGGCCTAAAAAAATACATTCCTGGTTGGTACCTATATTGCTGGTGGTCAATTCTAGAACCGGGCGGCCGCTACTACCGATCCGGCAGGTATAGTTTTGACTGTCCGGAAACGTGCCCCCAGCAACCTGGGCAACATAGCTTTTTACTTTTGAATCTAGGTCGTACATAGCCTGTGAAAAAGCCGTCCTTCCCTGCTGACCATTGAACAAAATCATGGCGCTAGCGAACAGGGTCGCCGAGATGGCAAAGGTCAGCAGTACCTCCACAATAGTATAACCGCGGCGAGGTCTCCCCATAAGTCCAAGTATAGCATAAGCGCTAAGGTGTAAGCGCCCCGGTGGTTAAAGCAGGAGAAGTCCTTTATACCAATTGATAATTTCTCCGCCAAAAAGCATTGTCAGGACTGTGGATATGATTAAAAAAGGTCCGAATGGCAACTTGGCGCTCAAATCCTTCTTGCCGGTAATGATAGCCGGTAGGGCCACCATACAGCCCAATATGGAGGCTATAAATATCATCAAGAAACTTTTGCCTGGGTCGGCCAGCAGGGTTCCGGTAATAATACCCAGGCTGATATCGCCGTCCCCTATCCACCGGCCTCTTGAAATAATATAAATAAGGCCGAAAATACCGCTAGCTACGCCGATACTAGTTGCCCAAGCCAGGATAGCTCCACCTTTGTCCGGTTCAAAACCTATAATATAAACGAACCGTCCGGCAACGGCGACCGCGGCCGTCGTGTACAATACAGTGCTAGGCAGTAACATCCAGTAAAAATCATAGATCAGCAGGATCAATAGACCTACCAAGCAGACTAGCCAGGTTGCTAGTAATAGGACATCGCCGGAGCCGTCTATTCCACCAGGCCACAGTAAATAAGTGGCTGCAAAAGCCGCCGCAAGTCCCAATTCTATTAGCGGATACTGCCAAGACAGCTTTTTTTTGCAGTAGCGACAGCAGCCCTTCAAATATAGCCAGCTAAAAACCGGGATAAGGTCGGCGGGCGATAATTTATGACCGCATTTTTCACACTGACTCCTGGCTGTAATCCAGTCCTTGCCCGAATGTAAGCGCCAGGCCAGAGCACCCGCAAAACTTCCCAAACATAGACCCAAAAATCCGAGTCCAATTGCAATGCCAAGCATAGTAATCATGCTAACATACTCCTGTTTTTCGCTGGAGCTGTCTTTAAAAATGCTTGACTAGCCAAGCATTTGCTTGATTTTTTGGGTCCGGGCCTCAAGCGGAACCTTGCAGCCCGGCCGCTTTGCTACTTTGGCGGCCCAAAGTAGTTAAATTCTTAGCCGTTATCAACGCAGAAGTAGGTATTGTTTCTGTCTAAGCCGATAATCATAGCGTAGTTTCGAGTGCTTACCGGTGCGCTGCCGCTGCTAGAACCCGACGAGGTAACGGTTTCACCCTGGCACTTGGCGCCGTAAATTATCTTGGCAACACCGGAACTAGGCAGAGGAACACCGGTGGAGTACTGAGCAGGATAAGCTGAGGCAGGGCTTGCCCCGAACACCGATATACCAGTCGTAGGGTCTTTATCATTCACAAACGAACTGCTGCCGCTGTTTATATAGCGGCTGTAAAAATCCCCCCAGCAGCCGGACGTACCGGAACCGCAGTTATTGAATGGATAGGTGCCTTGGTTGTTAGAGGCGTAGCTCTCCATCTCTGACTTCAAGCGGCTAAGAATGTTCTGGCGCTGATTATCACGCGAGGAGCGCTGCAGCTGGGGAAAAGCTATGAAAACAATGGCCATTATCAACCCGGCTATGGACAGCACTATCAGGACTTCTATGATAGTGAAGCCCGGACGTTTAAGCGTTGTTTCTTTCATACGACAAGATTGCCCCCCTGGAATTTTATGAAAAGCTTATGTTTACATACTAGGTTTATCATTACCATAATGCAAGCTCTTTTTGAAAGGTGATTTCAGATGAAGGTCCTCCCGGCCAGCGTATAAACCGGCAGCAGCACCGAAGCCACTATAATCAGCGCCAAGATTCCAACGATAATCATCAGCACCGGTTCAATAACGGTCGATATAGTCTTGATTTGATTATCAACCTCTTTTTCATAATAGTCAGCGACCTTGCTCATCATATCGTCAAGGGCCCCGGACTGCTCGCCAACGTTAATCATACTTGGCACCAAATCCGGAAAATTGGGGTCGCCGCGTAAACTTTCGCTCAAAGCCTTGCCGCCCTTTACCTGCTCTGCCGCTTTGGTGATAGATCGGGCGATTTGGATATTCCCCACCGCCTGGGCGGTGGTGTCCAACATCTTTATTATCGGCACGCCGCTACCTACCAGCGTAGCTGCCGTCCGCGAAAACCGGGCCATATAAAGTTTAGAGAAGAGATTACGTACCGGCCAGAGTCGCAGTTTTAGCTCGTCAACCACCTCTTTCCCCGAATTACTGCGAGTCCAACGGTACAAAACCGTGCCCCCAATGGTAACGACAAGCAGGACGAGCCACCATACACTAATAATAAAGTTAGAAATTGACAGTAGGCCGCGCGTTATAAGCGGCAAGCGGGCTCCCGGCAGCTGCTCGTAAATACTTTGGATTGGTGGTAACACGGCAATCAACATGAACACCAGCACGCCAAAAAGCACAAACAGTACCATCAGTGGATAGACCAGAGCGCCCCGAACCTTAGAGACGATTTCGGCGTCCTTTTCCTGCTGGTTAGCTAACCGGTCCAGGCTGACGTCCAAGTTACCCGATGTCTCCCCAGCGGCAATCAAACTTACATAAACGTTATCAAAGACCTTGGGGTGCTTACTCATCGCTTTAGCCAAGGTGGAGCCAGCTTCCACATCGGCTATTATTTGCCCAGTAATCTCTTTTAAGGCGGCGTTGCCTGTCTGCCCGCGAACCGTATTTAAACTCTGCACCAGCGGTACACCGGAGTTAATGAGAGTTGATAGTTGGCGCGAAAACACCACCTTTTCTTTGGTCGGAATCCGGTTACGAAAAGAGGCGAAACTAGTGGGCGGCTCTTTGACTTTTATATTCAGCGGAGCCAGGCCCCGACTGACCAATAGCTTGGCGGCTGCCGCTTCACTGTCGGCTTGAACTTCGGCCGACACATTGTCGCCGGTTTTTACATCCCGGGCCGTATAGGTATAGGTCTGCATCGTTTTAACCTCTCATCAGCCGGTCAAGTTCGTCGATATCAACCGCATGATTTCGGGCCTCGTCATAACTTATGGTCCCGCCGTGAATTAGATTCACCAAGGTCCGGTCCATGCTTTGCATGCCACTTTCTGAGCCAGTCTGGATGACCGCTTCCAGCTGATAGGTCTTGCCCTCCCGGATGATGTTACGGACAGCCGGATTGGCAACCATGATTTCGGTAGCTACAGCTCGCCCCCCGCCCAAGGTCGGGATAAGCCGCTGAGAACAGATGGCCATAAGGATATTACCCAACTGGGCCCGGACCTGGGGCTGCTGGTGCGGCGGAAATACGTCAATCATGCGATCGATGCTTTGAGAGGCACTGTTGGTATGGAGAGTAGCAAATACCAAGTGGCCTGTCTCGGCGATAGTAATGGCGGCGGCGATGGTTTCCAGGTCGCGCATCTCGCCTATCAGGACGATATCTGGATCTTGGCGCAAACTGGAGCGCAAGGCGGCCGAAAAACTATAGGTGTCATAGTGTACTTCACGCTGGACTACCACTGACCGCTTGGATTTATGAGTGTACTCTATAGGATCTTCTACCGTAATTATATGCCGCGCCTGTTCGTTATTAATCCTATCTACTAACGCGGCCAGCGTGGTTGATTTACCCGAACCAGTTGGTCCCGTCACGAGCACCAGCCCCCGGGGATATTCGCAGAATTTATTAATTACGGCTGGTAACCCTAGTTGAGCAATTGTGCGGATTTCATTGGGGATTAGACGCATAGCCGCCGCTAGGTTACCCCTTTCATGGAAGGCATTGACACGGAATCGGCCTAGTTCACCAAAGGCAAAACTAAAGTCAAATTCCTTATCCCGTAATAGTATCTGCTTCTGGTCCTGGTCTAGCAGGCTGAAAATAAGAGTTTCCACAGTTTCTTCAGTCAAAGGCTGAGCTCCCTGCAAGGGCGTCAAGGAGCCATCAATCCTCAGCATAGGCGTTAATCCCACCTGCAAATGGAGGTCAGAGGCCTTACGCTTTATAACCTCTTCCAGCAAAACTTCAATTTTTGGCTGTTGTTGCACTTTAACTAGTCCCCCGGTTCGCACTTGGTGCCCTATTCATCAGATGTTGCCACCCGGTCTACCTCCAGCAAGGCGGTTAATCCGGCCAGTGATTTCAAATATCCGTCCTGGCGCATGATTACCATGCCTTGTGCTTGAGCGGCTTTTTGGATTATCGAGCTAGTAGCCCGACGAATAATCAAATCCTGTATCTGGTCGGTGACCTCAAACACTTCATAAAGTCCTAGGCGGCCTTGATACCCCGTCGGGTTGTCAGGCGTTTGATTGCCCTTGACCAAAGTATAAGCGTTTTGGGCGGCCAGGGGCAAGCTCTGATACCCTAGATCGGCGGCTACTTTTGGCATCTCGGCCTGGCTTTTAGGCAGCAGTCCATTAAGTGCCGTCTGAATGGCCAGCGTCTCGGCTCGACCCGAAGGGTAAGTTTCACCGCCGGGGACTACTTTACGGACTAATCTTTGGCCAATTACGGTATTGACCGTACTGGCAATCAGAAAGGGTTCTACTCCCATTTCCAGCAGGCGCGGCAAGATGCCCGAAGCATTATTGGTGTGCAGGGTCGAGAACACTAGGTGCCCTGTCAAAGCCGCCTGCACCGCCAGATTGGCCGTTTCCCGGTCACGGATTTCCCCCACCATTACCACATCTGGATCCTGGCGCAGGACGGAGCGCAGCCCGGTGGCGAAAGTCAGACCGATATCGGGGTTAATTTGGATCTGGTTAACGCCCTCAATTTTATATTCTACCGGGTCTTCCAGGGTCACTATATTTATAGAATCATTTTTAATCTCTTCGATCATGGCGTACATAGAGGTAGATTTCCCGGAGCCGGTCGGTCCGGAAGTCAATATCATCCCATACGGCCGCGTCAGTCCTTTTCGTAAGGTTCGAAGCGCCCTACCGGTGTAGCCCAGGTCCTCTAGCTTGAAGCTAGTACCGGTTTTATCCAGCAGTCGAAGGACTACTTGCTCTCCCCAGACCGTTGGGCTGATGGCCACTCGTATATCGATTGGGCGACCTTCTGCTTCTATAGAAAATTGGCCGTCTTGAGGAATCCGATGTTCATCAATTTTTAAATTGGATAAAATCTTTATGCGAGAAACTAGGGGGGCTTCGGTACTTTTGGGCAATTTCATGACTTCTCGTAGCACCCCGTCCACTCGGCAGCGGATTTTCAACATATCTTCCAGCGGCTCGATATGGATATCACTAGCTAGGTTCTTGGCGGCATAGTCCATGATAGCGCTAAGAGCCTTACTGATCGGAGAGTCCTGGACGATTGTCTGGACCTTCCTTTCGCCTAATCCATTGCCGTTATTACTTGCGCTCTCGGTGTCGGGTTCACCAGGTACGTCTAAGATTGAGGCTACGCCGTGAGCTAACCCACCCCTGCCGTATTGCTCTAGGATGTGACGAATGCCCGACTCGCTAGCAGCATAAACTTTTAGCGGACGGCCTATCTTATTACTCAGAAAATCCACGGCTTGGACGTTATCGGCATCGAGCATAGCCACCACCAACCGGTTTTGCATCTCCCCCAAAGGCACAGCCATGTAGTGTTCGGCAATGTCCAGGGGCAGTAGTTCTAAAATTTTCGAATCTACGCGAGCGGAAGCCAAATTTACATATGGTACCTTGCCTGCCTCGGCTAGAGCCTTGGTCAGTTGCTCATCGGTGATATGACCTTCCTCTAAAAGAAGTCCAAAAAACGGTTTTTGGCTTACGCCAGCTTTTTCCTTGAGGTGTTTAAGTTCCATTTCGGTAATCAAACCGTCGGCTACCAACGCTTCTTCGATATGGGCTTGGGTGGAGGGGGTTAAGACATTCATGCTTAGTCCTGCTGCCTCTTACCTGGAATTACTGAAAGGCGAGTTGTTAGAAGTTCCTCCAATTTGGATGGGCTGAGTAGGATCCAGAGCCTTGTCGTTCAAGAAAGACTTATAAACCGGCTCGTTCTTAACATCCGGCAGGGTCGGGCTTATGGGCGAAGCCGTTTGGACCTGCGTTCGTCGGGAAGCTGGCGTCTGAAAGATAGCACTGGCAATCAAAAGCGAAATCACCCCGGTAATAACACCCGTGACTATTAGAGAAAGTGTGTCCTTTTTCTTCATCAGCGAACCTCCTTGGTACCGGCCGTCAGTGTTTTGGCCGGCTGGTAATAGGTATTTAAGTTCAGCCCAACGTTCATAAAGGACTGGCTGCCGTTCAGCTGAAGGCTGGTGACATCAAACGGTCGGATGGAGCGCTCCAGGTCGCGTATCAACCTCTGGACCCCACCGTAGCTGTTTTGGCCGCTCATAGAAATCTTGATGACGACCGGCTGGGGAGTGGCGGAGGGCTGGTTGTTGGCACTGACTGATTCATCCGTACCCGAGATAGTAGGACTACCCATATTATTACTGTTCATTATTTTAGATAGACTGGATATCAAGGCCGGGAAGTCGTAGGTAGTCGGTAGAGCGTTAAGCACCAGCTTAGTATTGTCCACATCCGGGGGTGCCGCCAGGGCACTCTTGTCGTTCTTGCCGCCTATCAGGTTCACCGGACCGCTATCATCAAAGACGGTTTTATAGTGGTTGACTAGCTGATCGGCGGCTCCCTTGTTGGTTTCTAGCTGCTTGACGGTGGCGTTTTTGGCGCTAATCAACCGGTTTTGGTAAGTGGCCTGAGAAAGAAGCGCCTTACTGCTAACTAGACAAAACACCGTCACAATCGTGGCAATTGCCACCACAGTCATGATAGTGGAGTTAGCTTTGCTTATCTGCAAATGCTTTGATGATACTGGTACTTTCATTATTGGCCCCCTACCTGGCCGTTAAATGGGAAGTTGGCGGGGTCCACCGATGAACGGGTGGTGACTTGGTTGGGCACCTGGAGTTTAGGCTCCTGCGGTACTCCAGCACTACTCAGCAAGTTGTTAGAAAACAGCTTTGGATCGAACTGAACGGTTAGCGCATAACTGACTTTAGGCGGGATAACGCTAAAACTGCTTTCCACCACGGAAGGGAAAGCTTGATGAAAGCTGTCAGTGCTGCCAATCTGGTATTTGGTGAACTTTAGGGTGTCTATGAAGGTGTTGACGGTTGATTGAGAGTTAGCCGTTCCCTCCAGCACCAAAGTGTTGGTAGAAAAATCCATGGAGAGCCGGCCCAGACTAACGTTTGGCGGGGTAAGCTGCGATAAGTAACCAAAGATACGGGAGCTGACGTGCTTGTTCTGATGTAGCCCCGATAGCGTAGTCAGTTGATTCTGAACCGTTAGAGCCTTTTCAATACCGTCAATCGACTTTATCTCGGCGGTGGTGGCAACTATTTGCTTGTCGGCATCGCTCAGCTGCTTCTTCTGGATTATGACCGTAAAAATAAGTAACAGCAGAAAGATACCCAGAGCCACACCACTGACTAAAATAGATAGGCTAATAACCCGGTTCCGAGTCTGCTGCGACTTAACGTACTGCAGCTTGATATCCGGTAGCAGGTTAAACTGTACGGCGCTCAT
>JBBDZV010000009.1:0-1308 GCA_040900005.1 Saccharimonadales bacterium (SeqCode) | reverse complement strand
TAGACATCGTGGTTATAGACTCGGTTGCCGCCCTGGTTCCTCAAGCCGAAATAGAAGGCGACATGGGCGATGCCCATATGGGCCTGCAGGCCCGACTGATGAGCCAGGCCTTACGTAAGCTTACCGGTGTAATCAGCCGAACTAAGTGTACTGTCGTTTTTGTCAATCAACTACGTATGAAAATTGGCATTATGTTCGGTAACCCCGAAACCACTACTGGCGGCAACGCTCTGAAGTTCTATGCAACAGTCCGCATGGATATCCGCAGGACCTCCCAAATAAAATCGGGTGACCAGGTCATCGGCAATCACTGCCGAATCAAGGTGGTCAAAAATAAAGTCGCCCCGCCGTTTCGTGAAGCAGAATTTGATATCATGTATAACGAAGGTATCAGCCGGGAAGGCGATGTCATAGACTTAGCGGCTGCTAATAATGTGGTGGACAAAAGCGGCGCCTGGTACGAGTATAAGGGACAGAAAATTGCTCAGGGTCGCGAAGCCGCCAAGCAGTACCTGCGCGATAACCCTAAAGTTTTGGCCGAAATAGCCAAAGAAACCCTTGTCGCTGCCCAGATCGAGTAGGTAATGGTAGCTATCAACCATGCCTTGACCGGCGGGCTCGTGGCAGTTGCTATCGGCAAGCCGGTGCTGGCGCTGCCCGCTGCTTTAGTGAGTCACTTTCTGATTGATATGTTGCCCCACTGGAATTATCAGGTCCCCGGGGGTCCAAAACTTCGGCCTATCTTAATAGGGATAGATATGCTGGCCAGTGCCGCTGTCCTAATATTCATAGGTTTAGGCCTGGGAACTGAGACCAAACTTTTTATAGCCGGAGGGATTCTTGGCATAGTGCCTGATTTGATGTGGGCTCCTTATATTCTGCATAGCCGACCAGCTCCAATGGATAAAAAGACTCCTCTTCATATGGTGAGGCGACTCCATCTAAAAATCCAGTGGAACGAAAGTACAAGAGGATTGGTCGTAGAAATGGCTTGGCTTTTACTGATGCTATTACTAATATTTCGGCTAAACTAGATGAAAATCACCTCCTTAAAGCAGCAGATAAAAAACCCGGAGAGGGTGAGCATTTTCGTGGATAATAAATACAGCTTTTCATTGAGCTTGGACGAGCTGGTTGCCCAAAAACTGAAGAAGGACACTCAGCTGGATGAGGCGAGGCTGAAAACGCTGAAAAAGCTTTCGGCGGACGGTAAGTCCAGAGCCCGCGCCTTAAATTGGCTGCTAATTCGGCCGCATTCTACGCGGGAGCTACAGGACTACCTGCGGCGTAAAAAGACAGACCCAGAAC
>JBBDZV010000008.1:0-1312 GCA_040900005.1 Saccharimonadales bacterium (SeqCode) | reverse complement strand
AACAGTTTGCCAGCCCCAAAGGTGTTACTAAACTGATCTACGAATTGCCGACCCGGGCACTTTTAGGCCTTCGTAACATCTTGATGACCAACACCAAAGGTACGGCCGTGATGAACTCTATAATGATAGGCTACCAGCTCATGGGCGCCGCCCTGCAGCAGCTTCGTAACGGCGTCATCGTGGCCTTTGAACCCGGTATCACTACGCCCTATGCCCTGCAGATGGTAGAAGAGCGCGGCATTTCTTTTATGGGTCTGTCCGAAAAGGTATACGCTGGGCAAATCGTGGGCCTTAATAAGCGCCCCGAGGATATGGAAATGAATGTCTGTAAAGCCAAGCACCTGACTAATATGCGCAGCAGCTCCAGTGACGGCGTGGTGCAACTGACGCCGCCGACTGTGTTTAGCCTGGAAGAGGCCATTGATTTTATTGAGAACGATGAGTTACTGGAAGTAACGCCTAAGTCCCTGCGCCTGCGGAAACGCGAACTGGACCACCAAAAACGCAAAAGACAGGGCAAGTAAAGGTTCTTTACAATAAAGGGACGAAGACAAAGCCGGGGTGGCGTTTTATATCCCATTTCCCGTCGAGCTGCTTAGTCACCTCTAAAATATCGTTATGGACGGGGATGACCATCTTCCCGCCCTCTTTAAGCTGGTCTTTCAGTTCCTGGGGCACTTTATTAGCTGCGGCGCTGACTAAAATCCTATCATAGGGCGTATAATCTGGTAATCCAAACTCATCCCCGGCCTGGTGGAAAGAAGCGTTTTTGATGCCCAGCCGCTCCACGTTTCGCTGGCCGAACTCCACTAGCTCGGGAACCCGTTCTACGGCATAAACATGGCCCCTTGGTCCTACCAGATAACTGAGCAAGGCGGTAGTCCACCCGGACCCGGAACCGACGTCTAAAATTTTCTGGCCGGGCCGGACGTCCAGCCAATCCAACATCATTCGGACAGTCGTGGGCTGGCTGATGGTCTGTCCTTGGCCTATAGGCAGAGGCGCATCTACAAAGGCCGAATCACGATAGGCGGGCACCACGAAGTTGCGGCGGTCGGCTTTACAGAAGGCTTCGTCTACACGGTTCATAAGCAAACCTTCCCTAGTATTCTTCGGGGGATACGAGCTGTTCTTCGGGTGCATCCTGGCTCTCTAAAATAGTGATAACTTCAGAACGGGCGGTTAGATCGTCTCTATCTGTGAAAACGGTGTCTGTCGGGAATGTGGAATATAGGTCAATAATTTCCCGGGGAGCGTCCGCTTTAGGGGCAAACTCCACCAACTCAGCGACTGAAATGGGGTATTTTTTTAC
>JBBDZV010000007.1:0-1330 GCA_040900005.1 Saccharimonadales bacterium (SeqCode) | reverse complement strand
TCGGACTTCATTTTCTCGGCCTGGTAAATGGCGTTTTCTAGCTGGTTGCGTGTTTCTATCAGCTCTCGTTTTTTCTTATCTTCTTCGGCGTGGGTTTCGGCCTCTTTGGCGGCTTTTTCCACCTCGTTCTTGTCAAGGTTGCCGCTGCCCTGGATAGTAATGCTTTGTTCTTTACTGGTTCCTTTATCCTTGGCGGTAACGTTCAATATGCCGTTAGCATCGATGTTAAAGGTAACCTCAATCTGTGGAACACCGCGCGGCGCCGGCGGAATACCATCCAGCACAAAACGTCCCAGGCTTTTATTATCGGCGGACATTTCCCGCTCGCCTTGCAGCACATGGATTTCCACACTGTTTTGGTTATCGGCCGCAGTAGAGAAAGTTTCGTTCTTGCTGGTCGGGATTGTGGTGTTTCGTTCAATCAATTTAGTGGTCACACCGCCTAGAGTTTCGATACCCAAAGAGAGAGGTGTAACATCTAGAAGCAACACATCTTTAACATCGCCCTGCAGTACCCCGCCCTGAATAGCCGCCCCAACAGCTACGACTTCATCCGGGTTAACTCCTTGAAGCGGGTCTTTACCGAAAATGCTCTTAACTTTTTCGTAGACAGCCGGCATCCGGGTCATCCCACCAACTAAAACAATTTCGTTGATGTCGCTAGCTTTTAGGCCGGCGTCTTTGAGAGCTTTTTGGCAGGGTGCCTCGGTTTTATCAATCAAATCTTGCACCAGCTCCATCAACTTGGCGCGGGTGAGTTTGTATTCAAAGTGCTTAGGCCCGTCAGCATCTGCCGTCAAAAAAGGCAGGTTGATGTCGGCCTGTTCGGTGGTGGACAATTCTTTTTTGGCCTTCTCGGCTTCCTCTTTTAGCCGCTGCATAGCAGCTTTATCCTCTTTGACATTAATGCCGGACTCTTTTTTAAATTCATCCACGAAGTGATTGACGATACGCATATCAAAATCTTCGCCGCCGAGGTGAGTGTCGCCGTTAGTAGACAGTACTTCAAAGACGCTTTCGCCCAGCTGAAGGATAGAGACGTCAAAAGTACCGCCGCCAAGGTCAAAGACAGCGATTTTTTCTTCTTTGGCTTTATCAAGCCCGTAAGCCAAGGCTGCAGCCGTCGGCTCGTTAATAATTCGCTTTACCTCAAGACCGGCAATTTTACCGGCATCCTTGGTAGCTTGACGCTGGCTGTCATCAAAGTAGGCCGGGACAGTTATAACGGCTTCAGTAACTGGCTCGCCCAAAAAAGCCTCGGCGTCGGCTTTGAGCTTACTTAAAATCATACCGCTGACTTCTTCGGGACTGTACTCTTTAGCGTCCATTG
>JBBDZV010000006.1:0-8885 GCA_040900005.1 Saccharimonadales bacterium (SeqCode) | reverse complement strand
GTTCGCCAGTTTTTATCGGGGAGCCGATGTCCTGATAGTCGACGACGTCCAGTTTTTAGCCGGTAAAGAAAAAATTCAGGAAGAGTTTTTCCATACTTTCAATGCCCTTTATCAAGCCAACAAGCAAATCATCATCAGCAGCGATAAGCCCCCTAAAGATATACCTACCCTAGAAGAACGACTACGCAGCCGGTTCGCCTGGGGCATGACAATTGATATGCAGACGCCCGATTTTGAGACGCGTTGTGCGATAGTTCAAAATAAGGCCAGTATTAAAGATGTAGAACTCCCCCAGACTGTGGTGGAGTTTCTATCAACCCGAGTCCAGAACAATATCCGCGAGTTGGAGGGGGCTCTGAATCAGGTCATAGCCTTTTGTGAGATGCGCGGGGTTGATCCCACCATCGAAATCGTCTCGTCTATGTTTGAGGGTGGCAAAAACCGCCCCAAACACATGAATGCCCGGCACATCATTGAAAGAACCGCTAAACACTTCCATATATCGATGGAGGAAATTTTGGGCCCTAAACGAGACAAAGACATTGTTGTCCCCCGCCAAATAGCTATGTATATGTTAAGGAGCGAGCTGCACTTGAGTTTCCCAAAAATTGCCCATGAACTTGGCCGCAAGGATCACACCACCGCCATCCATTCCATTGAGAAGATCCAGAAAGAATTAAGCTATGACGGTCCTATTCGCCAGTACGTCAACGACCTAAAGGAGCGTTTATATGCTTGATAGTTGTACACGGGTTGTGAAAAATCTTACTTTAGTTATGCGAAATACCTCACACTTATCCCCTTACTCCACAGTTGTTAATAAGACCGTAGTGCTTTTAACAGCCCTTACCCGCAACTTGCTCACAGGCTTTGCACAGTCTTCTGGCTCATCTACCCAGCATAAAGCGGCTAGTTCGTCAGGGTTGTTTACTAAACTCTCCACATTTTCCACAAGCCCTATAAATTCTAATTACTTAAGTAAAGGATTAATCATATGAAGCTTCAGGTCACCCAGGAAAACCTAGCTAAAGCCCTAAACACGGTTGCTAGAATCGCTAACACCCGAAATACCCTGCCAATTTTATCTAACGTCCTTCTTAAAACCGATAACACACGCTTAAATATCTCAGCCACCAACCTCGATATCGGCATATCGCACTATATTGGGTCAAAAATCGAACAAAAAGGCGCCATCACCGTCCCCGCTAGGCTGATGCAGGACTTCGTAACCAACCTACCCGACAGCGTGCTACAGCTAGAATTGATTGATAACCGCCTAAATATCACCACCGACCAGTACCAGTCGACGATAAATGGGATTTCGGCCGAAGACTTCCCGGTAATGCCGGCCATTAGCGGAGGGGTCCTTTGGAAACTGCCGGCCAAAGATTTTAAAAAAACCTTGGGACAGGTGGTTTTTGCGGCCAGCTCAGACGATGCCCGCCCGGTTCTCACAGGAGTCTATTTTCATAGCGACAACGGAATGGCTACGGCTGCAGCCACCGACAGTTACCGCCTAGCCGAAAATAAACTCGGTAAGCACAAAGAACCCATAAACTTTTTAGTACCGGCCAACGCTGCCGCTGATTTGCTGCGGATAATCTCCGATACCGACAAAGAGGTAGCCATCACCCATGATGACCAGCAGGTGCTCTTCCAAACCGGTGATGTTAGCCTGGTTGCCCGTCTTATCGAAGGGAACTACCCCGACTATCGTAAACTAATCCCAACAAAATTCGCCACCACAGCCACCCTTAAAAAAGCTGATTTTCTGAATATTGCCAAGGTTTCCAGCCTTTTTGCCCGGGAGAGTGCCGGCAGTATCACCATCAACGCTGATAAATCTAGTGGTCAAGTTAGTATCAACGCAATTGCTTCCCAGCTGGGCGAGAATACTGCAACGGCCGACGCCCGGGTGACTGGCGGCGGCGATGTTACCCTAAACTCCCGCTACTTAATCGATGCTTTGAATGCATTTAATGGGGACGAAGTTGAGTTTTGCTTCAACGGTAAACTAGAACCCTGTATCCTGCGCAGCTCGTCCGACCCGGGCTACCTGCACCTTATCATGCCCCTCCGGTCCTAAGACCGGCGGAATTAGCAACTAGGAACTAGGAAATAGGAAATAGTATACTGGCCGTATGTCTAAGGGGAAAATACAGAGCTTTACTCAGCTTGACGCTTGGAAGCATAGTCATAATCTTGTTTTAGCTGTATTTAAAAACTGCGAAAAATTATCGAGGAGTGATTCCCTGAGGAATCAAATGGAGCGTTCTGCTCTATCTATAACATCCAATATCGCGGAGGGTTTTGGCAGACAGTCTCTCAAGGACAAGAAACATTTTTACATTATTGCTCGTGGCTCCGGTTATGAACTACAGAACCAACTTCTAGTTGCTAGGGATACAACAAGGGTATCTGAAGAAGAATTTGCAGAGATGGCTAACCTATCGTTAGACTCTATACGCCTACTGCATGGATTAATCCGCTCACTAAACAAAAATGCTAACTCCTGATTTCTAATTACTATTTACTGAGTATGATTACATCAATACGTTTGCAGCACTTCCGCACTTATAAAAACGCCTCTTTTGAGTTTGACCCTGGAGTTAACATCGTGGTGGGCCCTAATGCCAGCGGTAAAACCAACTTGCTTGAAGCCGTGTTGGTACTAGCCCGCGGTAGCTCTTACCGGGCCAAAGATACCGAGATAATTAGTCATGACAAACCCTGGGGGAGGGTTGACGGGGACTTTGCCAAGCAAAAACGCTCGGTAAAGCTAGAAAGAGACGGCGAAAAAGTCGCAAAAAACTTTGTAATAGACGAAAAGCCGTATAAACGGTTGGCTCTGGAGCGAACAGTGCCCGTGGTTTTTTTTGAACCGAACCACCTTCAGATATTAAGCCGAGGTCCGGAGTGGCGACGGGAGTACTTTGACGAGCTGTTGGAGAGGAGTCTCCCGGAGTTCAAGCCCCTATCGGTTGCCTACCGGAGGACACTGGCCCAGCGGAATGCCCTTTTGAAGCAAAATCATCAAAAAGCCCGTCAGCAGCTTTTCGCATGGGACATCCGGCTTTCTCAGCTGGGCGAAAAGATCGCTTATGCGCGTAAGGTAATAACCGACGATATCAATAAGCAAATTAGCCGTAGCTACAGTAAGATTGCTGGGCGTAAGTCGGTTGTCAGCCTGCGTTACGAAAGTCACTTCCCGGTTGCAGACTATGCTAGCAAGCTGCTAAGAAAGCTAGAAGCCAGCGCCAGCCTGGATTTTATGCGCGGGTTCACGTCCTCCGGCCCCCACAGAGAAGATTTTTCATTCTTTCTAAACGGCCAGCCAGTAAGTGCCTCGGCCTCCCGCGGCGAAGCCCGAAGCTTGCTTTTGGCCCTGAAGGTTTTTGAGCTTGGTTTGATAGAGGAGGCCCGGAGCCAAAAACCGTTGTTTTTGCTGGATGATGTGTTTTCAGAGCTGGATACCACCCGCCGCCGGGCGCTGGTAAATTATCTAAAGGATTATCAGGCGATTATTACTACGACCGATGCCGACACCGTCGTCGAATATTTCGCCACAGGTGCTCACAAGCTTATTCCCCTTCAAAAAGCCGCACAGTGAGCTCTCCCCATCTTGACAAATATCGTTACTTGTGATACCATATTTATGGTAGAAATAGTTTAATATAGAAGATATGAAATTTACACCTGAACTTATCACTCGCTCTCCCCGTCTCGCTGCGGTTATAGCTGCCGGCGGTTTAGCAGTTTCAGGTTGTGGCACCGGAGAGTCCGATACCAAGAAAAGGGCCCAGCCGGAGCAGAAGTCTTCTGCGGATGCTGCGTTGGTGGCCCAAACAGTTAATGAAACTACACCCACCCCAACTGTATCCAGCAAAGAAAGCGCAGTTACGGGCAGCCAAGATCAAGACAAGCTGAAATTACTATGCGATGCTCACGTGTTTTTTACTGGCCCCTCATTTGGCGAAAACACAGCCGAGGAGGTCTTCATCGACGCTATAGGGCGTATACCGGAAGTTCTGCCCGCTGGGACTTCAATGGATGATGTGGAGAAGTTTATTGATCACGTGGAATTCAGTAAACAGGGTCCGAATGGTGGCCCATACGACATACCCATCGAAACCGACACCATAATCCCCAATATGGAGACCATCCACGGCGAATTTGGCAAAGACTGCTAAACCCCCAATTAATAAGCCTGTAGCGTTCTGGTAAACCCGGAGCCAGGGATTCTAAAGATAACTTGGCTACGGCTCGTAAAGCGGTCTATCTCCACCCTGAATTTTTTTTCAGGGTTCTCGGTTTTGATACTAAACACAACCAAACCGTTGTCTTGAACCGCTGGCCTACCCTCTACTACGGCATGGGTAACACCGCTACCGATTTCTGTTTGGATGTAGGCAACCAACTGATTGATAGTCGCAGTATATTCCTCGCTTAGAAGTATACTGCTCAACTCATCGGTATTATCAATAACTACCGTTCCGGGGCCAACCGTCTCGGTTTCTGGATGCGTTGGTGGTGGGGATGAGGCCGGACCTAAAACTAGCCAGGCTACGATAATAAATCCGATTACTATGATTCCTATAATCCACAGCAACCTTTTATGTGTTTGCATAATAAATCTTCATTTATGAGGGGAGGCTCTCAAATAATTTATTCATAAAACCGGTAAAATCGGCATCCCTGCAAGACTCTCGTCCGCCTTTTTGGGGAACTCCCCCTATAATACAGCCTCGGTCGATGTGAAGGTGAGGTAAAGAGCCGTTGCCAGTGCATTTTCGCACTCCGACCTCGGCAATTTGTTGACCGGCCTTAACGCTCTCCCCATTCCGAACAAGCGGGTTCTGTAAATGCCCGTACCAATACCACAGATTATCCTTAGCCGAGCGGAACTGCAGCGAATAACAGCCACTAATGCCTTTGTATAGGTGTAGCTGGTCTATCTTCCCTTCACTGATGGCATAAACGGGCGTCCCGGCAGAGGCGTCTCCCCCGGGTTGTCGGCCAAGATCAAAAGCCGCAGTGCCGTCATGGTGACAAGTGGCCTGCTGACAGGGGAGCGGGCTTAAGTTGGCAACATTGCCATTTTCGCTCTTCTTCTGCGGTGCTATCGGAAAAGCGTAGCCGTCTGTATTAGCTATCCCCGATCCGCCAGTTACGCTGCCGCAACTATCATCTGCCGAGGAAGAGTCAGAGTCATAGCCGTCGCTGACCTGTATATCTTGGAGGACCTTTTGCATTATTCTGCCTACCTTTTTGATATAGCCCTGGGTGTCATTATTATCACTTGGTGGCGCCCAACGGTTAATAACCTGATCAATAGTAGTAAAACTGGATGGAGGGCCAAGGTACAAACTGCCCGCCAGGTTTTTATAGGCGGCTTCTATACCTTGGCGGTAGTTACTATATTTAGCAAAACTCCCGCCGGGTCTTATGTTGGTTATATTGTACCCGCCTGAAGGAGTCCCGTAACCGGCAGTACCTAAGCTGGTTTCCATTTGAGCCATAGCCACTACCATTGCCGGGTTGACATTATATTGTTGCCCTAACTGTACAAAGATCTCAGATTGAGCCTGGAGAGGTGAGCTAGGTAGAGTTTCGGAAATATATGAACTTATCCTGGTTGCCAAATCGGCAGTATCGCTAAGTTGGGGAAATTGAGGTCCGTAAAGTGGACCGCTACCAAAAGCCCCCCCGATACATAGTTCAGTTGTGGCAGTATTGAAGTAAAAAATGCCGGCATCAATGGCTTGTTTTTGGGAAGCCGGTAAAGCCGATACCACCCCAACATGACTCAGCACCAAGATAATGGTAGCCACTAGACTGCTAAACCGTTTTTTCATGGGACCTCCGCAGGTACATCAATATGGATATGGTCGCAGCTATCGGAGAATAGACGGATAGAGCGTATGGGGCTAATGGATATCGAAGAGCACTGCGCTTCCCCCATACCCGATCCCTCAGGCAATATCCCAGTTACTTCGTGCATAAAAGGTCTATCTCTGTCGCCACCGGTCGCAGCCCGTCCGTCGACCAGGTTGATATCCACCGCCCTGCCCTCGTAGTGATCGGACCCAGCGCTATGACAGCCATTGGTAAAGTACCCCAGACCCAGCTTATGCGTTTTGGCTATAGTCACAACTGCACCTAGAAGTTGGGAGCTCAAGTAGGCGCTGGATCTCCCAGCGTTTGTACAACGAGCCTCAATCTGGGAAGGCTTACCAGCGGCTGCGGCCTCCACCGCTTGTTTGGCCAAATCCGTGGTAAAACTGATTCTCCCAGAGGCTTGAAGATTAAGGACCGCTTGGGCCAATTCCTGGGATGAACCGACAGCTGTTTCAGTAGGCGAGGTGGGCGATGTGAATTCTGAGATATCAAAACCGACTTCTATGCAGGCTTGGTCGTCGCCTTCATAACAGGCGGCACTGGTCATGGTCTGGGTGTCGAAGATATAAAACCTAACTTGTCTCCAGGTTGGACTCTTATCGTTACATTTTTCATCCCCAAAATCCTCGTAGGTTGGCGTGGTGCCATCGAAGGAGGTTATATCATAGGTAGTCGGGTCTATGGTTACGCCGTAGCATTTTTCAGCCCTTTCAATATAGTCAGGATGTGCCGGCAGGATGGAACCCACTACGTCTTCGGCATTTTTATAGGGGTTTTTGACCAGCTCATCATTTATCTCCTCCACGCTGAAACCGTATTTCGGTATACCGAAATCGTAGGAGCCGGTGGCAGCTGAAGCTTTTGGAGAAAAAAGACTAGAAACCGAAGCAAGGATTTTGCTAGGGTTCAGTATGCTGCTGGCTAACATGGAGACATTCTGGAGGATATCCGGCCTGGTGTTCATCGCCAGCTGGCCCGCGGTGCTCCGGTGGTCATAAGGGTTAAACAGCTTATAAGCAAAACTGTGGGAGTTAAATTCTTTTTGCGAGCTGGCAGCTTGGATAGTAGCCAGCTGGGTAGTCTCACTATCGTTAAGCTCACGTCCACCGCTAGTCATGGCCTGAGCATTAGCCGCCAAGTGCGACCCATAATTTACATAATTGCCGTAATCGGCGCCGGCCACATATGGATCTACCGCCTTGCCGGCTAGCCATTTGGCAAGATCGGGCATTATGGCCCGGTTGATGATTTCTCCTACAATCAGCTGGGCGGTGCCAGCGACCGGACCTCCCAAGAAACTGACAACTGTAAAGGCTACCTGTCCCCCGGTACTGCATAAAGGCGTAAGCCCAACCTTCACTGCCCCATCATTCAAAAACCCAAACGGGGTACCTTGGCTGATGGTTTTTAATGTCTCGTCGGCTGGTTCCCCCTTATCCTTGTTGCCAAGTTGGGACTGAATGCTTTTGGCATTGATCCATGTGGTTTTGTTGCCTTTAGCATCTTTGCCATTGAGCTGATTGTTATAAAAACCCAGTTGCTCCATCTGGATGTCGTCACCACTCATAACTTGTCCGCCTAGAGAGACGGCCTCCATCGCTAAACGAATAAGCGGCATCACGACTTGGGCTTGTTTTATCTCGCCGGCCTTGTCGTCGAGGCCTTTGGCCAGGCAGGCTACACCTATCACCGAGGAGCCGCCTAAGGCTACCTTTACCCCAAGACGCGCTCTAAATTTACCTACAGCGTCACTATCACCGTTATTGACCCCCTCGCTGGCCGTTTGGGCATCTGTAATTACCGAATCAGCCTCGGCAGCTGTGGAGCTAGCCCTGCTCTCGGTTCGGCGGTTATCCTCATCGGTAGCTTCAGGGTCGGCCCGCGGATCGGCCCTGGAGCCTAGGGTTGGATCTGCACCATTAGTTATGGTTTTAGAGCGGTTCGTCTTCCATTCCAGGTACCTAGCTTCAGCACTCCTTAAAATTTTATTATCGAGTTTTTTTATAGGATGCCAGGTTATCCCCGCCCGCTTGCCCATAATCCGCGCCCCAATGCTGGACGTCACCTTCGAATAGCCACTATTTCGCATCATTAACTTGGTCAAGGCCCTTTGCTTGAAGTAGCCCATGTTACGAGAATCTATGAATAACTTACCATCGTCAGTAAAAGATATTTGCAATCCCGGAAACCGTTTATCGATAGAAGCTTTTACCTCAGCAAGGCTCATATTCTTCGTATCATCTATGCCCAAATCAAGGGTCCCAAGTTTTTGTGGGTCCACAATATACCCGTCCCTAAATCCGAGAATTTCGGTATAGGAAGTCTGGATGCCGCTTTTATTCATCTTAGATTCAATCCGGTCGGCAAACTTATTCTGGAAATAACCCAACCGGACGTTTTCCACCTTGCCCGAGCTTCTATGGTGTATATAACGCGATAGCTTTACAAACCTGTCATCCGATTGATCTTGGTTAGCTGAAAAATGGAACCTCTCCATCAGCTGGGCTAAATGGATGAACTGTAGTGGCCCGGAAAAATAAAAGAAAAAAAATGCACCTATTACTGTACCGATAAGACCACCCCCTAGAGCCGCCTGACGCTTTCTAAAAAGCCACTTTCGGGCTTTTTGCTTGCTGGGCCGAGTGTAGCCGCGGCCAACTTGGTTCTCGTAGCGATCTAAATCTTGGAGCTCTATCGGCTGTCTCCTATTCTCGCTTCGGGCAGTTGCTGTCAGGGCCTCGTCTTTAGCTAAGTCGCCGGTTTGATCCGGGGGCTTGTCAATCTCGCCGCCGGATCCATAATGGCCGGGAATGTCGGAGCCGTATTTGGCATCATAATTATCATCGTCACCACTCCACCGTTTTTGGTACGGGTTGTTGGGGTCATCAGCTTTTCTGGCTGGGTCTGCCATCGGCTACCTTCAAGCCTCCGCTGGCTGGGGATTGGCGTTCACTCGAGAATTTTGTAAATCGGGGGGAGGCTCTTCG
>JBBDZV010000005.1:0-1362 GCA_040900005.1 Saccharimonadales bacterium (SeqCode) | reverse complement strand
ACTCGCAAGTTGAGCATTACTTCTTCTCCCGTAGACATTTTGTAAGACCGGCTGATGTGGCCGGCCTGGGCATCGGTTGCTGCTGTGGACAGGTTGGCGGCGCTGGCTAAAGCTGCCGTCAAATGTCGATACTTTTCCTGACTTATGGAAGCTACTGGGTGCAAGACACCGTCAACTCTAAACCTTACTCGGATATTCTCACGCTGACACTCCAAGTGGATATCGCTGGCGGCTAATTGGTGAGCCTGCTGAACCAAGTAGGCTAGCATGTCGTCCGGCCGCACCTGATCCAGCGTCAGGCTGACCTTTTCCACCATCTTCTGGCCGGCATTTTCCGTGGCAGTAAAACTGATGTCTTCATATTCTACCTGCTTGGGCGGATCGTACAGCTTCATATATTCGTTATAGCCGGTCACCGAAATTATGGAGAATTTTAGCCGCTGGTCAGTGAAACGTTCATGCAGTTTATGAATAGTCTGCTGGGAGGTCGTGGTGGTGATGCCAAAATGGACGTTATGCTCATCAGCCACCAGCGGCACTAATCGCAGGTCATAGAGTTCCCTTAAGCTCAGCACATCTTTGAAAAGCTGCTTTTGGATCTTAGTCGTATCGACATAATCCATACCAAGCACTTGGGCCCGGCTCTTAGTCAAAAGCTCCTCATTTGTTCGTGCATCCACCACCATACTTGCCCTTTAGTATAAAGCATAAGCAGCTAAAGGCGCGAGAGGTGCTCTTTTGGTATAGTTCTTAAGTGTATGAAAAAGTCCCGCGTGATCCTTATCGCCCATAACATCCGGTCCTGCTACAACGTAGGCAGTATTTTACGCTCGGCTGACGGACTGGGCGTGGCTCATGTATATCTTGCCGGCTATACCCCCTACCCCACCACTCACGATGATAGCCGCCTGCCACACATTGCCGCCAAAATCGACCGCCAGATTCATAAGACCGCCCTGGGAGCTCAAGCCACTGTGGCTTGGAGTCACGAAATTAATACTCTCAAGCTCATTAAGCGACTAAAAGACCAGGGCACCACGGTTGCCGCATTGGAGCAGACTCCTCAGGCCTTAGACCTGGCTGATTTCCGAACGGCGGGGGATATAGCCCTAGTGGTCGGCAATGAAATCGATGGCTTGGAGCCAGACATACTAGGAGCGACTTTCCCACACCTCCAAATAGCCATGGAGGGTCGAAAAGAGTCGCTGAATGTCTCGGTTGCCGCGGCTATCGGCCTGTATCAGCTAACCCGCCTAAAAGCATAAGCCTTGCTAGACAAACACCCTTCCCGCAAGCTACAATAAGCATATAAATGACCTCTAAAATAAAAAGTCGGCGCAGTTACAGCTCAAACTATAAGCA
>JBBDZV010000004.1:0-1375 GCA_040900005.1 Saccharimonadales bacterium (SeqCode) | reverse complement strand
GATTCATAGCCAATGAAGGTGTTATTAGCACCTGTTATGTTTGCGTTTGCGGGCGTTGCTGTATCTCCGGCTAGGTATCCAACGAATACATTTCCTGTTGCGGTAGTATTAGAATATCCTGCTTGATTACCAACAAAAGTATTATTGCTTGCAGTTGTATTACTGAAGCCTGAACTTTCCCCCACAAATGTATTGGAGCCTCCGGTTGTATTAAAGAGTCCGGAGCTATTGCCAAAGAAAGCATTGAGAATACCTGTTGTATTCGCGCTTCCTGCCTGAACACCAACAAACAGATTATTGGCACCTGTTGTATTTGCGTATCCCGCGCTGTCTCCTAAAAAAGTATTAAAGCTTGCAGTTGTGTTGGAAAACCCTGCTTCAAAGCCGAGGAAGGTATTGTGTCCGCCGCTTGTATTGGCTTTCCCTGTTTCTGTTCCCACAAAAGCATTAGCTATCCCGGAAGTTAGCGCTGTTCCTGCTTGATAGCCCAAGGCTGTAACGTCGGTGCCAGTAAGAGTAGTATTTCCTGCGCTAACACCCAGGAAAATATTTCTAGTCCCTACATTATGTAAGACTGTAGAACTGCTTATTTGATAGGGAGCGGTTGTGCTATCAGAATTAATACTTCCGGTAGCCGTAAAGCTATCATCTGTCTTCAAGGTATCCGCCGCACTGCGGTAGAGGTTGGTGTCGCGAGAAAGGCCGAAGGCGATACCGGCGGCAGCAGTGGTATTGTCTGCATCGGCTGAAACAACAAGGGTTTGGGTGGCGGCTGCGGCAATTGCCAGGCCAAAGTTATTGGTGCCGCCTGAAGCAGTATCAACATACAATCCATAGTTATTAGCAGACGACCCGTTCCACGTTCCTGTTGAAGATATATATGCCCCATACTTATTAATGGAGTTAGTTGAAGATGTCGAGGTATTGGCGAGGTAGAGGCCATAGTCAGCTGCTGTTTTTGCTCCACTTTGGGCAAGGTTGATGCCCCTTGCGTTTGAAGTAGAACTGCTTGTGATATCAAGGGTATACCCGGGAGTTGTCGTCCCAATCCCCACATTGCCATTACCAAGTACAGTTACAAATGTTCCCGCGGAATCGCCAACTTGCAGTAACTCGTCAGCTGCTCCCAGGTCGGTAGATGTAGTTATATTAAATGCAGAATTTGTTGTTCCTCCAGCCGCAAGAGATGACGTTAGATTTAACCCTTCGGCTGCGCTCAGGGCAAGTACTCCCGATGTTGTGGTAGAGATTGTCAGGTTGCCCGAAGTATTTGTCCAGCCGGATGTTCCACCGGAAGCAATGGTTAAAGCTCCTGTTGAATTTCCCAAAGTAGTGGTTGATCCGGCCCCAGTTGAATATGTATGGGTTCCCGATG
>JBBDZV010000003.1:0-9304 GCA_040900005.1 Saccharimonadales bacterium (SeqCode) | reverse complement strand
GTAAAAGTAAATCGCCGGCTTTGCTTCGTGTTACTAATAATCTAAAGACCAGAAGCTATGAAAAACCCTCGCCTTTCAAGCGCGGCGTTTGTGTGCGTGTTACTACAAAAACCCCAAAAAAGCCTAACTCGGCACTGCGTAAAGTAGCCCGTGTTCGATTGACCAACGGCCATGAAGTCTGGGCTTACATCGGCGGCGAAGGCCACAATCTTCAGGAGCATGCCGTCGTATTGGTTAGGGGCGGGCGGGTCAAAGACCTTCCCGGTGTGCGCTACCACATCGTCCGCGGCAGCCTTGATCTCCAGGGTGTCCAAAACCGCAAACAGGGCCGTAGTAAATATGGTGCCAAGAGGTCTAAATAATGTCCGAAGCAAGAAATTTTCTAGTGTCTGAACCACTAATGCCGGCCGATCCCGCAGAAGATTATTTGACCTACGCAAATGTTATGGGTCATGATCCCGAGGTTCGTGACGCCATTGCTTGCTACCTACGAAATAAGGGTACCGAACCTATCGAATCAGAAGGTGATAATTATGCCGCGTAAGACTACCAAAAGTTTGGTTCGTGAGGTCGCCCCTGACCGTATATATAACAGCACACACGTTACTAAGCTGATTAACCGGGTGATGCGCGACGGCAAGAAGCAACTGGCCGAGAAACTGGTTTACGGTGGTATGCAAAAAGCTGCCGATAAACTAAAAGTCCAAAACCCTCTGGAAGTTTTTGAGCAGGCTATGAAAAATGTCCAGCCGCATATGGAGACCCGTTCTCGCCGCGTCGGTGGAGCCAATTATCAGATTCCGTTTGAAGTCCGCGGCCAGCGTCAGCAACACCTAACTACTATGTGGTTCGTAGCTGCCGCCCGAGACCGCTCTGGAATGAGTATGGAAGACCGTCTAGCACTGGAATTAATAGATGCTTACAACAGCACCGGAGCCGCCGTCAAGAAACGGGAAGAGACTCACCGCATGGCCGAGGCCAACCGGGCCTTTGCCCACTTTGCGAGAGGGTAAGATGAGCGAATCAGCTGGAGGCGATATTATGGCAAGAGAGGGCGAAGTTTGTTTTGGTTGCCCCGAGGCTACAAGTCTCAGAGGAAATATGTCCCCTTCAGGCTCTACGATAAACGATATTTTGCGGGGTTATAGATCATGACTACAGCAGAAACAGCAGTAGAAATTCCTAAACACCACGGCGAAGCCCATCAAGAGCTATCGGATAGCAGGTGTGCTTTTAGCGACGGCCGGATAGGCTGTAATCTGATAGATGTAGCCAAGGGAACGGTCGGCATCAACGGTGAGCGGGCTCACCAAGAGACTTTAATCGAAATCGCGAAACACATTGGTAACAAAGCCTGCGAAACCTGCAAATTAAGAGTTTGGGCAGCAAAAGAACTAACCGGAAGCGAACAAGGACAATAAATGGCAGAAAAAAAATACCCACTGGAAAAGATTAGAAATATTGGCATCATAGCCCATATTGACGCCGGTAAGACCACGACTACCGAGGCTATTCTTTTCCGTACCGGATTGAAACACAAAATCGGCGCCGTGCACGAAGGCGAAACTACTACCGACTGGATGGCCCAGGAAAAAGAACGCGGCATTACCATCACGGCCGCTGCGGTTTCCTGTTTTTGGAAAGCCGGTAAGATAAATATCATCGACACTCCCGGCCATATCGACTTCACCGTGGAAGTGGAGCGAAGTTTGCGCGTGCTGGACGGTGCTGTGACAGTATTTGACGGCAAGATGGGTGTAGAATCACAATCCGAGACGGTTTGGCGTCAGGCCGACAAATATAATGTGCCGCGCATCTGCTTTATTAACAAGATCAACCAGACTGGCGGCGATTTTTTTAAGAGTCTGGATAGTATCCACCATCGCCTTAGTAAAAGGGCTCTGCCAATACATCTGCCTATCGGCTTTGAGCAGTCAGTCAACGGCGTCATTGATCTAATTGATATGAATGCCTATACCTATAAAGATTTTACCGATAAGGAACTTACAGTCGGCGAAGTACCGGAAGCGTTGCGCGAAAAAGCCACCCGCTATCGCAGTCTTTTAATAGAAGCTTCGGTAGAGGCCGACGATGACATCCTAGAAAAATACCTGGAAGAAGGCGAAGAAAGCTTGACCGAAGACGAAATACGCCTAGCTGTCCGAAAAGCCGTACTATCGGGCCAATTCTTTGCTGTAACCGGTGGTGACGGCCGCGGTGTAATCGTCGAGAAATTACTGGACGCCGTCAATGATTTCCTGCCAAGCCCCATTGACCGCGGTTCTACCTGGGGCACAGATCCTAAAAGCGGCGATAAGGTTGAGCGCAAGCCTGACGTTGGCCAGCCCTTCACGGCCCTGGCCTTTAAAATTGCAACCGACCCGTTCGTAGGTAAGCTAGCTTTCTTTAGGGTCTACGCCGGCAAAGTCGTCGCCGGCAGTTATGTTCTTAACAGCTCCACCGGTGATAAAGAACGTATCGGACGTATTGTCCGGATGCATGCTGATAAACGTGAAGATGTGACCGAGGTTGAAGCCGGCGATATCGCCGCTATAGTCGGCTTGAAAGGAACCACTACCGGTAACACCCTTTGTGATCCCCAGCATCCGATAGTTCTTGAGAGTATTACTTTTCCGGAACCGCCCGTCTCCATAGCCATCGAGCCAAAGACTAAGGCCGACCAGGAAAAAATGAGTCTGGCGTTGCAGCGTCTGGCCGAAGAAGACCCGACCTTTAGAATCAAAGTCGACCACGAAACCGGGCAGACCATCATTTCCGGCATGGGGGAGCTCCACCTAGACATTATTGTCGACAGGATGAAGCGTGAATTCACGGTAGAAGCTAACATAGGTGAACCCCAGGTCGCTTACCGCGAAACCATCCGTAAAGACGCCGTTGAGCAAGAAGGCAAGTTTATCAGACAGTCCGGTGGGCGTGGTCAGTACGGCCATGTCTGGATACGCCTTTCCCAGAATGAAGCCGGCAAGGGTTATGAATTTATCAATAGCATCAAAGGCGGTGCCGTCCCCAGCGAATTCATTCCGGCAGTAAAGGCCGGCATCGCCGAAGCCATGGCTAACGGTGTCATTGCCGGCTACCCGGTGGTGGACGTTAAGGCGGAGCTTTACGACGGTTCTTACCACGATGTGGACTCCTCTGAGATGGCCTTTAAGATAGCCGGCTCTATGGCACTTCAAGAAGGTGTTAAAAAAGCCGCTCCGGTAATTTTAGAACCGATTATGAAAGTCGTTGTCGTAACTCCCGAAGATTTTATGGGGGACGTTATCGGCGATTTAAACTCTAAGCGTGGCCGCGTGGAATCTATGGAAGATCTGAATCCCGGCATCAAGGAAGTTACGGCCTTCGTACCCCTAGGGGAGATGTTCGGCTATACCACCAATCTGCGCAGTATGACCCAAGGGCGGGCCAGCTCCAGTATGGAGCTTGACCACTACGCCGATGTTCCGGGCAATGTGGCCCAGGATATTATCAGCAAAAGCGGCAAATAGTCTGGTAATATTTAGCCAATGACACCTGAAGCGACCTATCGCCTACCCGAAGTCGAGCCGTCTGAGAAAGAAATGACAGCCGGCCGAGTTCTATCTAAAACTATCAGCCAGCTATGGCAAGCTGTGGACGCCGCTGGCGACACCGGTATTCACGTTCGTACAGTCGAGGGGCTGCATGTCACTATAAATACGGCGTTGCCTTTAGCCTCCCAGCCGGTAGATAAGAACTATAAAGAACTGCAAAGAGTCGTCAAACTGGGCGACCGACTGGAATTTAATGAAGCCAACGGTCTAGGCACCCGGGTCTGGGAACGAATAGGTAAGAGCAGTCGCCGTGTCACCCAGTTGCCTGGTTGGAGCGGTGCAGATGACCGGCGTGGGGCGCCCGAGGAACGACGTCAAAATCTAGACGAAGAGGCGGATACCCAACTTAGGCCTTTTACTGTGGAGGCTGTCGACAAGGGAATTCGTCTCCAAGGCATGATTTACGCCATATGGTATAGTCCCCAGCCCCACCGGAAGGCGCAAGCCATGATGAAACCGGCCGTAGATGCGGAATCTCTGAACAACCTATCCGAGAGCGACCTGGGCATTTTGGAAGAGCGGGCTGATGCCTTCCAACAAGAGCTTAAAGCGAGATAACCCTTTACAAAAGGTATAAGTTTACTTATAATGTTGCAGTATCCGTGTGGGTTTATTATTTGCATACCCATACTAAATATCAATCAGTAAGTTCGCATGAAATAGGAGTTCTTAAATGGCAGAAAATTTTGACCGAAGCAAGCCGCACGTAAACGTTGGAACCATGGGTCACGTCGACCACGGTAAAACTAGCTTAACGGCTGCTATCACCATGACGCTGGCAAAGCGTCTACCCAGTGGTATTAATAAGGCTGTTTCTTATGACCAGATTGACAATGCACCCGAGGAAAAAGCTCGAGGTATTACTATTGCAACCTCCCACCAGGAATACGAGAGTGAGAAGCGTCATTACGCTCACGTCGATATGCCCGGGCATGCCGACTACATCAAGAACATGATTACCGGTGCTGCCCAGATTGACGGGGCTATCCTGGTGGTTTCTGCCGCCGACGGCCCTATGCCCCAAACTCGCGAGCACGTCTTGCTGGCCAAGCAGGTTGGTGTGCCTTCTATCTTGGTATTTCTTAACAAGATGGACCTGGCTGACCCCGAACTGGTTGAACTGGTTGAGGAAGATGTTCGTGATCTTCTAGCTAAGTACGAATTCGACCGTGAAGCGCCTATCATCAAAGGTTCTGCTACCAAAGCAATCGCCGGTGACGAGGCCGCTATGGACTCCATTATGGAACTTGTCAAAGCTATGGATGACTACCTTCCAGAACCTAAGCGTGATTTGGACAAACCGTTCATGATGGCCATTGAGGACGTTTTCTCCATCAAAGGCCGCGGTACGGTTGCTACCGGCCGTGTTGAAACCGGAGTAGTCAAGGTCAACGAAGAAGTCGAAATCGTCGGTATCCGACCAACCAGCAAGAGTGTCGTTACCGGTGTTGAAATGTTTAAAAAGAACTTGGATCAGGGTCAGGCCGGCGACAATGTCGGTATCCTGCTTCGCGGCATTGAGCGAGACGACATCGAGCGCGGTCAGGTTTTGAGCAAACCCGGAACTATTACCCCACACACCGAATTTGATGCCGAAGTCTACATCCTAACTAAGGAAGAAGGCGGCCGTCACACGCCGTTCTTCAAGGGCTACAAGCCTCAATTTTACTTCCGCACCACTGATGTAACCGGTGAAGTCGAGCTTCCGGCAGACAAAGAAATGATCATGCCCGGTGACACCGTGACCTTCAAAGTCAAACTTCTGGCTCCTATCGCTATGGAGCAAGGTCTGCGCTTCGCCATCCGCGAAGGCGGCCGTACCGTTGGCGCCGGCGTCGTTACCAAGGTAACCAAATAGATCTCGATGTCTTTTGAAACTAGCTCGGAATCTGAACTCCCTGCGATAGACGAGATTCAGATATACGGCGCTCAACTTCTTAGAGCTGCAAAGGGGCTCGAGACCGGAATGTATCGCTCGATGATACTAGAGCATACGAGTGGCTCTAGAGAGGTTGTAATTCAATCCGGAGCTAAAAATCTTTTGGAAACGGTCAAGACGGATTTCGGTCTGCACGGATTCAGCGATAGACCAGTAACGCTAGAAGAGCTAAACTCAGAAGAAGTAGAATAATGGCAGAAGCTAAAAAAGCAGTAGAACCAGAAGTAAAGCAGCGGATTCGCATCCGTCTTAAAGCCTATGACCACAAGGTCATAGACCAGAGTGCTAAACAAATCGTAGATACGGCCCTTCGTACCGGTGCTAAGATTGCCGGGCCGATTCCACTGCCCACTCGAAGAAGCACTTTTACCGTAGTTAAAAGCCCCCACGTCTACAAAAAAGGCCGAGAGCAGTTTGAAATGCGGGTCCACAAGCGCCTAATAGATATATCCGATCCGACGCCAAAGACTATAGATTCTTTGATGAATCTTAGTTTGCCGGCTGGGTGTGACGCCGAAATTAAAATGTAACTACTCTCGTTCCATTTTGTGTCGGCAAAACGGAACCCAAAAACCGACGGACATTCGAAAACTCTGATTGAATCTAAGCTACTTCGCAGCGCGCCGAAAGGACGACAAGCGGTACCTCGCTTTTGCCTATAAGAGGCTCGATACTGACTTTCGGCTTTACTCGCTACTTTTATAGCTTAGTTTATTCTGTTTTCTCGAGTCCGAGAGAACGTCTGTTTTCATATGGTGAAGACGATTTCATCTATCTCCATACCTGGATCATACGCTTAAAGAGCGAGCAGCAATATCGAGAATGTTAAGATAGGTGTAATGGTTGTTAGCCACAAAGATGATTATAAAAGAGGCGTGGATTTTATCGGCATCACAGTCTCTTTTATAGTTCATGATGGCAATGGTCGTGTTTTAGTGCAAAAACGCAGCCAAAAATGCCGCGACGAGCAAGAAACTTGGGATGTTGGCGGCGGCGCCGTTGAATTCAGCGAAAAACTAACAGATGCAGTGGATCGAGAAATTAAGGAAGAGCTGGCTACGAAGCCTTTAGAGATTAAATTTCTGCAGGCCGGGGAAGCCCACCGCACGAGCGATGGTAAGCCAACTCATTGGATATGGCTACTACATTCAGTGAAAGTAGACCCTGCACTGGTTAAAATTGGCGACTCGGAGAAGATTGACGAAATTAAGTGGATTACCCTGAGTAATATTCCTTCTCCCGCTCACACAATGCTGCCTTACGCCCTAAAGGTGGCTAAACAGAATGGTCTACTTAGAAGTTAGCTATAGTAAAATACGCCTAGAAGACGCGAGCGGGGTTATTTTTGGGTGATTGCGTGCTTGTTATAACTGTTTGAAGGGGGGTCTGCGGGTGTATTATATGGTTATGGACACAGCAATTCTTGGGTTTATCGGCCTTCTGGCGCTATTTCTAGTGCCATTGGTTCTCTTACTGATAGTCAGTCTTTTGATAGGAAGAAAGCGATCAACGAAACCAGGCAGTAACTGGGCTAAGCTGCTAAAGCTAAATCCGACCGATCTCATTAGTGCCCTTAATAAAATACGACCAAAGTAAACTTAAAAAAAGGGAAGTCTGATTATTTTTGGCTGTGGCCGAGTTCGGCGAGTATGAGCCAGACGTAAATATCTGTTTTGAGCCGGTCTTTTAAGAACTTTTGAATGTTGAGGCAGATTTCGTCCTGCTTTTCTACTCTCTCGGCGAATGCGGCGGCGGTCACTTCAAGTTCCACTGATGCTATCATACCGTTTCCGCGGGCTTTTAGGAGCCTGACACTTACTTCATCTTCATTGAGTTGAATGTCTCCGCAAGTGAGCTTTTGGGCTACATATTTCTTCAACTCTGAGGTCAGCTCATCAAGTTTTGGGCCATCATCATTGTCGCTGTAGAAAATATTTATTGTCGGCATAGTTCATATTATACGCTCCAGCCAACCATAAGAACGTCATTGCTTGAATCTTTTTCTATGGTAGGCGTATAGTTAGCTTATGCTAGATACCGCCTCGGCTGCAGAAAGAATTGAAGATTATGGCGGGCTGGAGAGACGAGTCCCAGGGGAAACATATTGGAGTAGGGGTAGAGCGCAAAAATTAGCGGGTTTGTACGCTAAGCTTCGCCGCAACCCCGTGCCCGTTTTGTTAGATGAAATTCGTAACGACGTAAACAATAGCGGCTCAATACCGCCCCCTGCTGAAGAGCAGCTGAACGACAGCGTCACCAACCCCAACTTCATTGACTAAAAGATTGATATCAACCCATCTCTGCGAAGGAATCATATTTACTTTATGAACTTGGCTATAAATCGGCTGCCAAATATCACTGTATAAAAAATGCTGAAGGTGTGGCCCCTAACTGGAATGGTCTTTTCGACTGCCCCCGGGATGACAGTGTCCGCTATAGGCACAGTCTTATCATGAAGAGGGTGGATAGACATTATTTTTTTCCGGGCCCTACCATCGAGTTGCCCTAAACTAGCTTTGACCATAGCCATCGATTCTTTAAAGGCAGGGTTGATAGTATAGGTGCGCTCTCCAATCGTTTGGGGGTTTTGTATTTTGCCGACTACCAATACGACAGCGGCGATATCTTCCCGACGAGAGTAGGCGTTTAACGCCGCGCTAGCACCGGCACTTACACCCACAAGTGAGACTTTATGGCCGCCGTTTTGGAGACGATCAATCTCACTAAGCAGGCGCCGAAGTTTGGCTGCAAACGGCTGTTTATCAGCCCAACCTAAAGCAAAGTAATGAGGCTTTAGCCCAAATATCCGCCATAGGTTTAGCGCAATATTTTGGCCATACGAACGGGAATCGCCAAGGCCAGGTATATAAATAACGTGGTGAGACATAGTCCTATATCATAACAAAGACAGAGGCGTCAGCACGAGGATGGTTGGTGAAAAACTAACAAACTAAAAACCAGAACTTTTTTACTTATCTTTAAGGACATGGTAATTATGAATAATGCCAAACAAGTCCCACCCCATCAGACCAGAACGCTATTATAAGCGACATCTGAAATTAGAAGACCAAATCCTCGAGATGGGCGCGCGGAAGAGATATGCCGCTGAGCAAGCTCGCATTTACGCCCATAAACCAGATACTCACCTTCAGTATCCATCGACTGATGCCTTCAGGTTCCGGAAGATGAGTCAGCATGCCACCTCTGAGCTTGGTCAACTTAAAATCGTCCGTGATGCAAACTTATGGCGAGCCGAAAAAAACTATGAAAAGAATAGGGAAGCCTACCAATCCCAAGCAGAAGGCGAATTCTTTGAAATAATGTTTCACATAAACGTCACCAGGATGGCGTTAGAACATGTCAGGCCGGATGGCTGTGAAGGGTGTGTGGGGGCTAAGTGCGCCATCCATAATCTGGTGAGGCTGGCTGCCAAGACCAAGCAGCCTGTCAGGGACTCTGTAGAACAATTTAATGAAAAATTCGAAAGCAACTGCGAGGGGGAGATAGAAACCGAGGCTGTAGGATGCAGTACACTGTCCAAAAAGTGTGGACACGAAGCAGGCGCTATTGCAGTCGCTAGTTTTTGGAAAGATTAACTTACTTTTTACTCCGATATTGCGGGACAAAAAGTAAGTTGACAAGCAGAACGCTAGGAGGGGAGCAGCGGCACTTGTATGCCGCCGCTCTCACCTCCATCTTCATCGCGGTTTCTTCTTAACAGCCGCAGCGGTTGCTCCCAGAGCAACCGCGATTGAACCCGCGGCTAGCAGTA
>JBBDZV010000002.1:0-1505 GCA_040900005.1 Saccharimonadales bacterium (SeqCode) | reverse complement strand
ATTAACGAAAAAGAAGCTAGCGACTACCTAGCGGCCAGCAAGAACCTGCAGGCAGAGCTAATAAAGCCCTTCACCGTTTTAGAGTTGGACCCGGAAAAGTACTCGGTCAGTGTCCGAGTGGGCGGGGGTGGCCACGCCAGTCAGGTTGACGCTATTCGCCTTGGCATAGCCAAAGCCTTGATAGAACTGAACGAAGATTACAAGGGCACGCTGAAGAAAGCTGAGCTTTTGGGGCGGGATCCGCGCGAGAGAGAACGAAAGAAATTTGGACTCCGCGGTGCACGCAAGAAACGCCAATTCACCAAACGATAATCCTCATTTTTGTCACTTTGGGTTGCCAGAGTAACCAAAGCAGCCGGGCTACATCGTTCCGGATGAGGCCCGGACCCACAGGAATTTAAAGCACCAAATATAACAGCACATGGATTAAACTAGGCAGATGGACGACGACGAATTACTAGATCTTGTTGATAGTAACGACCATGTAGTTGGATCTGTCATGCGTAGCGTAACAAGTAACCCTCACGAGGGATATTTACGCGCCTCTGAGTTGTTTATCCAAAACGATAAGGGACAGCTTTGGATACCACGACGGCATCCCGCAAAAAGGATTGCACCGAGTGGTCTGGATTACAGTATGGGGGGCCATGTGGGGCATGGTGAAACATATATGGAAGCTCTTATACGAGAAACAAAAGAGGAGCTAAATCTTGAGCTGAAGCCAGACCGACTATCGCTCATTAAAAAATTCGGACCTACTGGTGAACTAAGATATTTCAGATCAGTTTACTTATACAAGTCTAACCAAGCACCAAACTATAACCCCGATGACTTTACAGAATTTTATTGGCTTACTCCACAGGAACTCATGCACAAGCTTGAGGCCGGCGAGCCTGCAAAGCTCAGTCTATTAGAAACCGCTCAATATCTGGTAGATGGGTTATAATCAGAAATAATGAAAAAGGAAGTAGTACTAACGGGCCTTCGATCTAACGCCGAGTTCCATATTGGCAATTATCTAGGGGCCATTAAACCGATGGTCGAGCTTCAGAAGGAACACGCCGGACAGTACCAGTTGAATATGTTCGTGCCGGACCTGCACAGCTTTACGACGCCTATTGACCACTCTAAGCTCTACGAGCAGACTATTGAAAATCTAAAGGTTTTTGTGGCTGCTGGCCTGGATACCGATAACGCCGATACATTTATTTATCGCCAAAGCTACATCCCGGCCCACAGCGAGCTAACCTGGATATTGGATTGCTTCGCCGGATTTGGACAGGCCAGCCGGATGACTGAATTCAAGGACAAGGCCAATCGGGAGAACGAAGACTCCCTGACAGTCGGGCTTTTCAATTATCCGGTGTTGATGGCGGCGGATATACTGCTTTACGACGCCAAGTGGGTACCGGTCGGGGACGACCAGCGCCAGCACGTGGAATTTACCCGCGATTTGGCGATGCGTATGAACAACAAGTTCGGCGAGCTCTTCACTTTGCCCGAGG
>JBBDZV010000001.1:0-10086 GCA_040900005.1 Saccharimonadales bacterium (SeqCode) | reverse complement strand
GGCTAGATGTAAGCAACACCGGTTATTTTGTTTACACCAACGGACGTATGGATTTGGACGGCTTCTATGACAGAGTCGAATTTCGTACTAAAATCATCCCCTATACAGGCAATGATGGTTGGGTGGAACCGACAATACTAAAGATGAAGCAGTGTATTGAAGGCGAGATGCCGCCGGTGGGTACAGCAGCTATGGGCGGCGAGTGTGAACACTGTTCCTATGCCCGGGCCCGCACCCAGCTAACACTCGAATCCCTCCAGAATAAGAAATAAAACTGCCTATATATCAAGTACGAAGTTGCCGGTCTCAGGCTCAAACTGAAAGCCCATATCTATGGCCACTCGATCATATCTTTCTAAATACCTTGGAAAGCTCGGCCCGCTCGGGTGAGCAGATCTGTTATTAACAGCGCTTTGGATAGCCACCCCCTCTAGGCCGTGTTTTAGAGCCAAAGCTGTCCACGCGGCTACCAGAGTATGGCGCCATAAAAAGCCACCATATAAACCACTCTCTTTATAGTCTTCACGACTAAGGGGTTTAAATTCCCAGCCTTGGATCTGTTTAATATTTAGGCGGTGATTGACCGCAGTCGGTTGAACGGCGGCGCCTGCAATACCTACCACATGACTACGAAAGACTAAGCCTATTGCCAGGCCAGTGTCCAAATAAGAGCTGCGATAACCGGACGCAGGACTGATGCCAGGCGGCAATCTAAAATCATAAGTAATTGCATAGGAAGTATCAGAGCGCACCGCTTCTACATCGGAGTCTATAGGCATAATAGGCGCTAGTGAATAGTCGACAAAACTATCAGGGAGCTGTCGCCCAGGTATAGGGACAACTAAATCCTTGAGGTTTAGAGTTGTGACGTCAACCTCAAAGCTATCAAACAGAGCCTCATTTATGAGGGGGGAACTATTATATTTCTCCGGCATGGCCATAAAGAGTAACTTTGCACAAAATGACCCAACTTTACAAGAGGTTATACTTATCTCATTTGGCTAGTACACTTAAGCACTAGACGTATCAGGTAATAAAAAATAGAATTAGGGCATGTTAGATATTCGCTATATACGCCAGAATCCTGAGTTGGTAGCTGAAAAATCCAAACAAAAAGGCTACCCAGTCGATATTTTGAAGCTTTTGGAGCTGGATGAGCAGCGGCGTCAGCTTTTGGCAGAAGTAGAAGATTTGCGGGCTAAGCGTAACGAATTGGCCTCAGAGCTCAAATCCAAAAAACCGGGACCCGATAAGATAGAACAGGGTCGTAAGTTGCGCGACCAGCTGGACAAGGTCGCCAAACGGCTGGCACCAATTGATGAACAGTACCTAGTGCGTCTGAAAGCTGTACCTAATATGCCCGAGACAGATGTACCGGTAGGAACTTCTGAAGACGACAATAAAGTAGCCAAACAGTGGGGCGACAAGCCTAAATTTGATTTTAAGCCTAAAAACCACTGGGAAATAGCCGAGGCTCGCGGCTGGATAGATAAAGAACGCGCGGCCAAGGTAGCCGGCAGCCGCTTTGCCTATATAAAAGGTGATTTGGCACGGCTGCAATTTGCCCTCATTCAGTGGGCAATTGAAAAATTAACGGACGAAAAAATTATCAAAAAAATTCTGTCGGAAAGCGGTGTAGCGGCATCTTCTAAGCCCTTCATTCCAATCGTGCCGCCGGCCATGATACATACCGATGTGTATGAGGCCATGGATCGCCTGGAGCCCAGTGATGACCGCTACAAGGTAGGTACGGATGATGATAACCTTTGGCTGCAGGGCAGTGCCGAACATACGCTAGGACCGATGTATATGAAGGAGATTTTGAAAAGCGAGGACCTGCCCATTCGTTACCTTGGCTATGCCACCAGCTTTAGGCGTGAAGCTGGCAGTTACGGTAAAGATGCCGAAGGTATATTTAGGATGCACCAGTTCGACAAGCTGGAAATGGAGAGTTTCACTGGTCCTAACGACGGCAGGAACGAGCACTTGTTTTTAATAGCTATTCAGGAACACTTGATGCGCCAGCTCAAATTGCCTTACCAGGTACTTTTAAAGTGCACGGCCGACATAGGTAAGCCCAATGCTCGGGGCGTGGATCTGGAAGCCTGGCTGCCGGGCCAGAGTGCCTACCGCGAAACCCACACTGCAGATTATATGACCGATTATCAGACCCGCCGTCTAGGCACTAAAGTAAAATCGGGTGCCGAGGAAGTGGTATTCGCTCATACAAACGATGCCACAGCCATAGCATTAGGCCGGACCATGATAGCTATTATCGAGAATTATCAGAACAAAGATGGGTCAGTAAATCTACCGACGGTTTTACAACCATATATGAGCGGCAAGACTAAAATTTAAAAGTTTTACTTCGCATTCAACTTGACTTTAGGCTAAAATAATAGGGTTAAGCATCTATCAAATTTTGCGGGAGAGAGCCTTGGCTTTAAATAAAAAGCTATTAAAACGTGTCTTAGGAGACCCTCAGGCCGCGACAGTTAAGCGGCTAAGAAAGCGTGCCAAAGAAATTGAGGCACTATCTGACAAATATAAAAATCTCTCTGATGCCCAGCTTAAAGCCAAGACGGGCGAATTTAAAGCACGCCTGGATAGAGGTGAAGAGTTAGACAGCTTACTGCCCGAAGCTTTTGCGACAGTCCGCGAGGCGGCCACCCGGACGCTTGGGCAAAGACACTTTGAGGTCCAATTGATTGGCGGCATGGTTTTACACGAAGGCAACGTCTCCGAGATGAAGACCGGGGAAGGTAAAACTCTAGTGGCCACTCTGCCACTTTATTTAAATGCCCTGGAAGGTAGGGGCGCTCACCTAGTAACGGTAAATGATTACCTAGTTCAACGTGACGCCGGCTGGATGGGGCGAATATATAATTTTTTAGGACTAAGCGTTGGTGTGATTATCCCCGATCAATCGTTTATCTACGACCCGGACTATAAGGATGAGGACCACTTCGATGAGCGTTTACACCACCTTAAGCCAGCTACCCGGCAGGAAGCCTACGCCGCCGACATAAGCTATGGGACCAACAACGAACTAGGCTTCGATTACCTGCGAGATAATATGGTGCGTGAGATCGACCAGCTGCGTCAGCGTGACCTGCACTATGCCATCGTGGATGAGGTAGACTCGATTCTGATTGACGAAGCTCGGACGCCGCTAATAATTTCAGCACCGGCTACCGCCAGTGGAGCGGCTTACCAGCAGTTTGCTAAAATCGTTCCACAGTTATCCGAAACCGAGCATTTTGAAAAAGACGAGAAGCGGCGCAGCGTTATCTTGACGGATGACGGAGTGGAGCTGATAGAAAAAATTCTCGGCATCGACAGTCTGTATGCGACCGAGAACCTGCGGACGATTTATCACCTGGAGCAAGCCTTAAAAGCCCAAGTGCTATTCAAGCGCGATAAAGACTATGTAGTAACCAACGAAGGCGAAATTGTTATCGTGGATGATTTTACTGGCCGGCTACTGCGCGGACGCCGCTACAACGAAGGTTTACACCAGGCCATTGAAGCCAAAGAAGGTGTCACGGTTCAAGAAGAGTCGATGACTCTAGCAACCATATCTTTTCAAAATTATTTTCGCCTTTATAAGAAACTGGCCGGTATGACCGGTACGGCCGTTACCGAGAGCGAAGAGTTCCACCAGATTTATAAATTAGATGTTGTCGAAGTACCAGCTAACCGGCAGTTAATCCGCGCCGATTTGCCCGACCGCATCTATAAAACCGAAGCCGGCAAAATGCGGGCCATCACCCTGGAAGTAAAAGAGCTTCATAAGAAAGGCCAACCGGTTTTAATCGGGACGGTCAGCATTGAAAAAAACGAAGTGCTGTCAGCGATGCTAAAAAACTCCGGTGTACCGCATGAGGTGCTTAACGCTAAGAACAACGAGAAAGAGGCCGCTATTGTGGCCCAGGCCGGTAATCCCGGCGCTGTCACACTAGCTACTAACATAGCCGGCCGGGGTACGGATATCGTGCTAGGCGAAGGAGTTACAAAACTTGGGGGCTTGTTTGTGCTTGGTTCGGAGCGCCATGAATCCCGCCGCATAGATAACCAGTTGCGGGGCCGCGCTGGTCGTCAGGGCGACCCGGGCAAGACTCAATTTTATGTTTCCTGCCAGGATGATTTGATGCGGATTTACGGCGGAGAGAAAATAGCTGCCATTATGGACCGGCTGAAAGTAGACGAGGATACGCCCATTGAAAGCCGCATGATAAGCAAAAGTCTGGAAGGAGCCCAGAAGAAAGTGGAAGGCTTTAATTTCGACCAGCGTAAAAATGTCGTCCAATATGACGACGTTATGAACCGTCACCGTCGGGCCATCTATTCCATGCGCCGCGAGGTCTTACAGAGTGATGATATTAGCCCGCGTATTAAAAAGCTGATTGAGGAGGAAGTAGAATTCTTGACTCGTCATCCTGAATCGACCAGCGAAAATTATGAAGCAGTACTGACCGAGACGTTCCCACTCAACAGCAAGACTTTGGACAAATTGTTTGACAGCCCAGCCGACAAATTCCAAGGCGAGCTTGAAAAGGCCGCTACCGCCCATTATAAAAACCAGGAGAAACTGTTTACACCTGAGGCTATGCGAAAAGTGGAGAGGGATGTTTACCTTCAGGTGATGGATAACCTATGGATGCAGCATCTGGAGAATATGGATCATCTGCGAGAGGGAATACACTGGATAAGTGTCGGCCAGCGTGACCCGCTGGTGGAATATCGACGCCAGGGCCAGCGGATTTTTGAGGAAATGCAGATGACCCTACGTCACGAGATAGTCCGGTCTATCGCTCATGCTCAGCCAGTGGACGTCAAGAGCTTGCTGGAAGAGGTGGTAGAGACCGAACTGACGCGGGCGGCCCGAGGCTCGGTAGATAATGCCGACCAGATCTTGAAGGCCGAGGACTATAAGGAGACGGAATTTGCTTCGGCTAGCGAAGAACAACTGGAGCAAAAACGCCTGCATGATAAGCGGCGAAAGCAGCGCAAAGCCGAGCGCCAGCGTAAGCGGCCCAAGTCGGGCAATAAAAAGAAGAAGCGTAAATAAGGAAAAGTTGATATATGAAACATACCGTCACCGAAGTTGAACTGCAAAACGGCGCTAAAGGGCTGTTAATTGACGTACCCGGTGCCACGGTGGTGGATTATGAGTTTAACTTCAGAGCCGGAGAGTACCTGGTTGATAAAGCTAAATGGGAAGTACCGCATTTGATGGAACACGTGCTTTTGGGTGCCAACCAACTTATTCCTAAAGCCCGGACCTTCCAAGCCGAATTTGAAAGAAACGGTGCGGCCAATAACGCCAGCACCGGACTTTACCATATTACTTATGAAGCCGAGTGCGCCGATTTCGAATGGCAGAGAATTTTGGAGCTTATGCTCGTAGCCATCTCTAAACCGTTATTTCTGCGCGAGGAATTCAAAGCAGAATTCGGCAACGTCCGCGACGAGCTGACGGCCCGTTCCAACAACCACTTCCGTACGCTAGGAGTTACTATGCGCGAAGCTCATGGTTTGCTGGCTATGACCGACCGCGAGAGACTGCGCCAAATCAAGAACGTTAAGCGCAAGGACCTCCAAGACCATTATGCCAAGACCCATACCACCCGCAATATGCGATTTGTTATCGCCGGCGATTTAAAAGGTCGGCGTGAGGCCATCAAACGCATGGTAGAAGGGGTCCAACTGCCTAAGGGCCGCAAACAGTTGGAGCTTCCTGTAGAAGAACCGGTCAATGTGCCACAGCCAATTTTTATAGCTCGTCCGTCTGTTAAGAACCTATACTTTGAAATGGAGACTTTCGCACTGCGCCGCTTTGACGATACTTATATGGATGCCCTGGAGTTGGTTAACGGGATGTTGACAGCCACTTTGTATTCCCGCATCTTAGGCGAGGCTCGAGAGCGCGGTCTAGTCTACAGTATGGGATCTGGTATCGACGTGATGCGGACTGTTACTGGTTGGTGGTTTAGCGCCCAAGTTATAGCCAAAAACGCCCTAGCGTTGTTTGAAATAATGACCCGTGAGCTGCAGCGCGTAAAGTCGGGGGAGGTAACCAAGGAAGATTTAAAGGCAGCCAAGCAATACTGGTTGGGCCGCCACCAGCGCGGCGCCCAAACTGTGGCCGGTACAATGGCCGGCTATACCGGGCGTTATTACTTCGATGAGATAGTTAATGACTATGATGCCATCCCCAAGCGCATAAATGAGGTTAGCAAAGATTGTATAGTTGAAGCTACCAACCAGATGTTCTCCGATAAAATTGGCGGTCTTGGGATTTTAGGCGGAGGTAGCCGCAGCCGGGAACTGACCGAAAAGCTTAATGAGCAGGTTCAGCCGCTTTGGGCGTAATGAGACAAAACTACGTTTTTTCTCATCGGACCTGACGAAATGAATTCGTCTTGTGCTTTTTTGAAGCGGAACCGGTCCTGTTCTTTTTCCTTTATACTTATCAATTATGGAAGAGCTAAAAAAGACAATTGGACGTCTACAGACGGACGTTAGTCAGGCGCTTTCCCGGGTAGGGTTTGAAAAGCTGTATTCTGAAGGGGAAAACCTAAAACAGACGATGCAGAAATCGGACTTTTGGCAGGATAATAAAAAAGCCCAGCAAGTCAGCAAGCGTGAAGCCGATTTGAGCCGTCGCTTAAAGCCCTGGGAAGACCTACGGTCGTCTGTAAAAGAACTTGCCGATATGGCGGCTCTTGACGATCCCAGTATGGTTGATGAGTTAAAACAGCAGGTTGAGGCGCTTCAAGGGCATTTAGATGAACTGGGCAAGCAACTAAGATTCCAAGGCCCCTACGATGATCATGATGTGTTTTTAAGCATTTACGCCGGTGCGGGCGGCACGGACGCCCAGGACTGGGCCCAGATGTTGCTAAGGATGTACAGCCGCTGGGCGGAAAAACAAGGATTAAAAGTTGCCACCATTGACCAATCCGCCGGCGAAGAAGCCGGCTTAAAGAGTGTTACGCTGGAAATTAGCGGCGGACCGTTCCTATATGGAAGGTTATCGGGCGAACACGGTGTCCACCGTCTGGTGCGCTTAAGCCCATTCAATGCCGACAACCTCCGTCAGACTAGCTTTGCCAAAGTTGAAGTATTGCCGGCCATAGATAAGCCCGATGAGCTAGACATAGCGGAAAAAGATTTAAAGGTTGATACTTTTAGGGCTGGCGGACACGGTGGCCAGTCGGTCAACACCACCGACTCGGCAGTCCGGGTCACCCACCTGCCGACAGGGCTATCGGTAGCTATCCAAAACGAGCGCTCACAACTTCAGAACAAAGAAACGGCTATAAATGTCCTGCGCTCCAGGTTGGCGGCTCTGTTGGTTGAGCAGCATGCCCAGGACCTGCAGGGCATAAAAGGCCCCAGTCAATCTGCCGAGTGGGGCAATCAAATCCGAAACTATGTACTACATCCTTATAAACAGATTAAAGACCTAAGATCTGCATACGAAACCTCTGATCCTGTAACCGTTTTAGACGGCGACCTTGACCCCCTCATAGCTGCCTATCTTGAGCAGGCTCCCGCGGTGGGCGCTTAATGCTACAGCTTTTGTTATAATTAAGAACGATGATTTTAATGGACCGAGTTAGCAAGACTTATAACCGGAGGGGACCGGCTCTAGAACGCATATCCTTGCACGTGGAGCCCAAGGAGTTCGTCATTATTGTCGGGCCATCAGGCGCCGGTAAGTCCACTTTGTTTAAGTTGCTGACACGAGAAGAAAAACCTACTAGCGGCAAGATTATCGTCGGCGGGATGGACTATGAACGGCTGCGTGATAAGGATGTGCCTTTGCTGCGACGCAAAATCGGCGTAGTATTCCAGGATTTTAAACTGCTGCTGAATAAGACGGTTTATGAGAACGTGGCTTTCGCGCTGGAAATCGCCGGTATCACCAATGCCGAAATCAAACACACCGTGCCGAAGGTCTTAGACGTGGTTGGTCTTAAAGACAAAGCCGGTAACTACCCGCTGGAACTATCTGGAGGAGAGCGTCAGCGCGTGGCCATTGCCCGGGCTATCGTCCGCCAGCCTAAAATCCTGATTGCCGATGAGCCTACCGGGAACCTGGACCCCAAGCATGCCTGGGACGTTATCAAGGTGCTGGAAAAGGTCAATCAGTTCGGGACTACCGTACTTCTGACTACTCACAACCAAGACATCGTGAATACTTTAAAACGCCGAGTCGTAACCATCAAAGACGGCAAGATAGTTTCTGATCGGGCCGTAGGGCAGTACAAAGGCGTATGAATTCCGTTAGAACCTCAACAGGTCACCCTCTAGCAGCAGGTAAAGTTACGCCCAGACAGCAAGGGGCTCTAACGGGATGAAAGCCAGCCGTCGCCTTGTTGCCACCGAACGCATATTTAAAAACGGCGTAATTAACTTTGGCAGAAATGTCTGGCTGGCTATTGCCGCTATTGCTATGATGGGTATCACCTTGACCATCCTCTTGTTCGCGGTGGTGGCCAACGCCACCTTCACCCACACCATCGACGAAATAACCAGTCGAATTGATGTATCCGTATATCTGAAAGACGAGGTGACTGAACCCCAGAAAGACCAGCTGGTTAGCCAGCTAAAAAACATTGATAACGTTAAATCGGTGGAATATTTGAGTAAGGACCAGGCTTTGAAGAATTACCGCGAGCAAAATGCCGATAACCCAGAGTTGCTGGCGGCGATTTCGGAGACCGACAATCCTTTGCCGGCATCACTCTCTCTCAAACCAAAGGACCCCAACAAGCTGGGGGACATAAAAGCCTTTTTAGACAAGCCCGACATCGCGGCGTTGCAGTCCGACCCTACCTCTTATTCAGGTGACCGCAAAGCGGCCATTGATAATATTACCCGGGCAACTCACTTCTTCCAGCAGGCTGGCATCGCCGGCATCATCGCCTTTATGGCCATATCTATTCTTATCATTTTCAATACCATCCGTATGGCTATCTTCAATCGCCGTGACGAATTGATTATTATGCGTCTGCTGGGGGCCAGCACCTGGTACATTCGTGGGCCGTTTGTGGTAGAAACTATGCTCTATGGAGCTCTGGCTGCCATGATATCCCTGGCCATTTGCGCGGCACTTTTTGCCGTTAGCTCATCAACCCTACAGGCTAGCAGCCTGGGTCTTTTAGACATAAGTTACGCCAACCGTTACTTCACCGAACATCTGGGGCAAATTTTGACTCTGCAAATCGCTATTGGTATACTGATAGGTGCCGCTTCTTCTGCCATTGCCACCCGGCGGTACCTAAAACTCAGTAAATAAACATTGTTGACCAGGAAAAATCATCAAAGCAACGGTCTAACTAGCTAGGGCGGGGGTTTTAAGGCGGCCTTACCAGCCGCGGTCTTGTAGGACCTTAAACGAGATCCGGCTTGTGGATAAGGTTGTTGCGCTTCAGGAGGGTATGTTATTATTAATAAGTTAATGCTAAAACAAAAACTTAAAAAATTGGTCGATATTAAAAGTGTGCCGGGGGCCATAATCCTTGGTGCGTTATTGCTACTGCCTATACTCTACGGCGGCTTTGTTTATGCCGACCAATTTGACGATAAGATAAAAAAGCTGCAGCAGGAGAGGTCAGCCAGTCAACAGGCAGCCGACAAATTTGAACTTCAGGCCAACAGCTACCAAGACGCTGTTGATAAACTTCAAACCCGGATTGACGGTATTAACCAGGTTATTCTAAATAATCAGAAAGAAAGCGAAAAAGTCCAAAAGCAGCTAGACGTGGCCCAAGCCAACCTGGACAAGCAGCGAAAGGTCCTGGGTGAAAATATCCGAGCTATGTATCTGGAGGGAGAAATTTCCACTCTCGAGATTCTAGCTTCCAGCCGCGATCTTAGTGATTTTGTAGATAGGCAGCAATACCGTAACTCCGTACAGAACAAGGTAAAGACAACCGTCGATAAAATAAATGCTCTCAAGGTCCAGCTACAGAAGAAACAGCGACAGCTGGCAGCTCTTATCAAAGAAAATCAAAACCAGCGGGCCCAGCTATCGGCCGATCAGGCCGAACAGAACAGTCTGCTAGCCTATAC